>NZ_JACJPK010000117.1:0-56908 GCF_014696035.1 Trichocoleus sp. FACHB-262
TAACGGCTTCGATCGCTTTGGTGCGTAGGTCATAACTGTAAGGCGCAGGCATGGGTGTATCTCAATGCTTCTCTCTCTAGAATAGCGTCCTAACGTGCGTGCGTAGGGCTATACAACCTCTGGATTATTGTCTACTAGCTCCTCTGCTTCGATGATTTCAGTCAAATCATTGGCAGCTTCTAAAAGTACTCCCTGGTTCTTGCAAGCTGCTCGAATGATCTTCCGCATTCCCTTGTCCAATCTGAAATGATCTCGACTCCAACGGAAAACATTCGCCACAGCATGTTGAACAGCTGTAGAAGGCGACGAAGCAAGAGTATAAAGAATTTCTGCTGCGATCGCCCTGCATCTCCGTTGAACCCATAAATGACTTGCTGCGTGAGCAAGCCCACAAAGGATTGCTTCATCGTCCTGAGTTGCAAGGTGAGCGCGTATTCGATTAACTGACCATTCGTCTTGATATTGCTGGTACTGAATCAGTAATAATTCACCATACGCTTGCTGGGAGAAGTTTGAGGTGTTAGCCTGAAGCATTTCTAACCAACCATGCACAGTTTCTTCAGGTTCAAACCAACCAATTGTGCGTGATATGAAATATAGTGCCCAAGCATATTGAAGAACTTCTGAGCAGTTACGAATAACTTGATCAAAAAGCTCAGTTGCTTCAGTGCGATCGCCATTCAGCAACGGTGGCATTCGTGACAATATATCAACCCATACGGCTGGATGAGGTTCTACGCCTAGTTGCGATCGGATGAATCTTGCCCAACCCCGCAAGTCTGGAGGATTTTGTCTAAGATACCCCTCAGCGATCGCCCGCACAATATTGCCTCGACCACCGGGTAATATGTGAGAGCCACCCATACCAAAGAGAATGGGTAATTTTAGGTCAGAGTGCTGCTCCTCTTTGCTTCTGTAATGTTCCAATTCTGGTTTAGAGTGGCTAGATAACCACCCCTCCAACAACAATAAAGAGGATTGTGGTAAACCTTGATTTCGCTCTGCAACCTTTTCCAAAGCATGGGCAGCATCAGAGCGAAAGTCCTCTGAGACAAAGCCCCGCTGATCAAGCTCCTCGATAGTACGGATTAAGGCATTTGCTGGAAAATCGGTTTCAGCTAAATCTTCTAGTGCATCGCCCACATAGCTTTCATGCCGCTGTGGTTGTAGTTGGGGAAGAATACGAATGAATCTTGATGGGTCGTCCTTCGCCAACTCACCGAACTCACGAGATTGCTGAATTGCTCCACCTGCTCGGGAACGATCGTCAGACCACTGACGGCGAGGATGGTTCCATTCTGTTTCATCAGACAACTCATCAAAGAGATTTAACAGATGTTGATCTGTTGCATGACTCATCTCATCTTTAGTCATGCGAGGTCCAACGCTTTGAGCGATTACTACACCGCTACTCTTTCGCAGATCAAACCACGGCAGTGCCCGTTCCTCCTCCTCTTTCAACCGCTTTGCCTGAGGACTCAAATGCTCCTCAGGGATAGCTTTTAGAAGAGACAGTCGATGTTCACGATTGTATTCCAGACATCTACGACGAAAATCAGCATCCTTATCGTCTTGGGTTTGCCAGTAGGTAAACTCTCGAATTGTCTGCTCAAGCCGTGCTCTATCCTCCGGTTGTAAACGAGGAAAGATAGCCGCAATCAGCTTTTCTGTTTCTCGATGGCGATCGCCACCCATCTGACTACCCAAGCCGAATCGTCTTGGATCTGCCGACAAGTAACCCAAAACGATGGCAGGCTCTTCTGTAGCGACTACCTCCAATCCATGCGCCAAAAGCCGATGAACAACTAATAGGTCTGAGTCTGCATTTTGCTCAACGAACTGAAGAAAAGCAGTTTTATCTCGTTTTGCTAACTCGGTGATAGCTGTAAGCAAAGACTGAATCACTTCACTCCTGGAAAATTTGAAATCACCTACCCGATCCCAGCGATAACTGATAGTAACGGAATTTGCATCGTAGGCAAGTTGCTGAATGAGATCAACAAACCATGACCAGATCGATGTTAAAAAGCTTTGTGGGTTAACTTCAGCAAATTTCTCAATTTCGTAAAAATCGCTTTCACTTTCGAGTAATGTCTTTAGGGGATTGAAAGGGTCGTGCCGATAGGCATGAACTGAGCGTTCAACTTCATTAGCATCCGCTGGTAACTCTGGGGGTGGTACTCTACTGGCTTCAAGTGCCTGAGTCAGTCGGTATTCTAAATGAGCATGGATAACTCTTGCAGTGCAATCAGGTAAAGCCTCAGCTATCCTTTCCGCGATCGCAGCAACATCATGCCATCCAATGTTGGAGCGTTGAATGACCTGTTGTGCCAACCAAACCCTCGCGGGAGTCCATTGAGTGATATTCCAAATGACTCGGATGCTGAGAAAGTCATAGGTTTGCTCATCCAACCAATACTCCTCTAGCAATCCCCAAACATCTTCCGCCGCAAGTTTTGCAGCGGCTGTTAGGATTGGACAACAATAGACTGCCTGTTCTACTGGTCTCTCTAACCACTGTCTGAATTCAGGTTGATCGCGCAACCTTCTGAACCAACCCGAACTACCAATCATGGCATCCGGAACTTTGATTGCCTCTGTTTCTGAGTTCAGCAGGGGAATGAGTAATCCTGCTTCAACAGGATCGGGATTATGTTGTGCTCCCACAAACTCAATCAGCAAAGTACGGATATGAGGTCTGACTTGTTGTTTAGCGGCGCCTAAGAGAATTTGTAATTGGCGTTGGTACTGCTGAGGTGCGGTGCCTCGTAGATAGTTAAGACTCCTCAGTAAAATTGGTCGAATGAAAAGACCATCCTGGCGCTTCAATACAAAGTCAGATAACGATTTGGAGCCACGGGCAAAGGCTCGTGCTAAGGTGTGGTCATAGAAAGTTTGATGGCAGAAACCAAGCGTTGAGTTTTCCTGGCTAGTCATCAAAATTCCAGCCCGCCGCAAAGTACGGCAAATTTCAGGATTTTCATCAGCGATTGAGGATGGTAGCCACAATGCTTCTTCCTCTGTCATGCGTTCAGCGAGTTGAGTGAGAAATACGATTAGTTGTTGTGCTTCAGGTTCATTATTAATCCGAACTTCCCACAGCCGATCTAGCAGTTTTGGAAAAGATTCAAACGCTTCACCAGGTTTGGCGATTTCCAGAAAAATCTTCAAATGCAAAGGATTTTTCAGCAGTTCACGTAATGGCTCGCCCATGCGATTTGGATCGTGCTGTTCTTGCTCCAGAATTGGAGAGATCTGCTCCCATGTTGGGAGATGGAGATCCAAGCGTTCAAAGTAATCAAGCCGAGCAAACTGGGTTCCGTGACGAAACTCAAATTCACGGCAGGTCGCTACAATATGAACATTTTCAGTACCAGCAAGGGATTGAATCAATGACAATAAAATGTTCAATCGCCCTGGTTGACGATCCAGGAGTTCTGAAACTGCATCCAGTTGATCAATCAGAAGGATTATCTTTTCTGTATTTGCGATCGCTTTTATTGCATCTTTTGGATACCTGTTTAACTCAAGAGCGCGCTGTAGGTCTTCGGCTGTATTAATCGTGTTATTGAGAAAATCAGCTTTGATTGTTAGCAGGGGATACTTTTCTTCTAGTGCCCAATGTCCCAAACTTGCCATTAGCGCTGATTTACCGCAACCAGGAGGACCAAGGACAATTGTTGTAGAAGACGCTTCTGTCTCAATGCGATTGGTCAGTTGAGCTAGCTCGGGACGAGTAATTTGTTGGTTGTCACCAAATGTTGTCCTCCAATTCAACAAACCTTTTGAGGCATTCAGTAGTTCCTCTTTCAAACTATTCAGGCTATCCTGGCTTAGAAAAAACTGCTGGCGATCGAGACGTGGCAGTTGTTGAATAGTACCAAGTGCTGGCATCGGAGTTGCAAATTGATTAGTCAAACGGCGATAAAGCTGTTCATAGCCGTCACTAATGTTGACTACATAAGATGTAGCACTGCGAAGAATAATTGGAATGTGAGTGAGATCCTGGGTAGAGAATGCAATCGGAATAAATTCAGTGTTATTTGTTTGGGAGTCGTAAATAGCTTGAGTAATAATGGCTCCCTGCCAATTAGCTGCTTGCCCTTCAGTTGTTTTACCCTTGCCCGCGAACAGTTGGTTATATTGCTCTGTACAAACAACAAGAACAAATTCGGCTTCCTCAATCCGGTTGATAGCCCAACGAACCCAACCTTCGGTTGGAGATTCCTCGTATTGGTCGATGATACAATCAACACCTTCGTTTCTTAAGCGATCGGCAAGCTCCAGAACATCCTGTTGATGTTTCTCGGAGTCATGACTGTAGCTGATAAAGACCTTGTGAGCCACTTCAGTAGAGTTCATCCTTTCAAAATTTATTCTTTCAGGTTCTGGCAGTCCTGAGCCAGAGGAATCCCTAACTCTGTAGCAACAGACAGGGCGCGATCACAGAATTCCAATGCCAAGTCTGGTTAACACAGTTTTCAGTAGATCGCAGCCAGATTCTGGAGAGTTACGGCTTCTGTGTAGCAAATTTTCAGGGCAATCGCCCATTCCAGAGCCACTTGCAACTCCTCCATAGTCTCTGGATAGCGTTCTAGCCGGATCAAAACAGCTCCCTAATTTCATAACGCATTATATTCTCCTCTACAATCTCTGATTTCCCCGGCAATGGTCAGCCGTTCTTGATAGCACTCAATCGCCTGATCGTAGCAGTCTCAGGCAAAACAAACATTTCCCAGATTGCCCAGAGCAATGCCCTGCCCTTGTAGATCGCTAGCTTCTTCAGCCATTTCCAGGTGGTGTTGATGATGGACAATGGGCTGTTCATAAGCAGTGAGGGAAAAGTAAATATTGTCTAGGTGTCCCCATGTTTGTTTTTCTGAGTGATAGCAAGCTGTTGTTGGCAGTAGTCAATGGCTTTGGAATAATCCCATAATGCCTCGTATACGACTACTAAACTGCCTAAGGATTTTCCTTCACTGCGACGATTTTGAATGGTTCTTGCTAAGACCAGATTACGTTCATACTTCTCGATGGCTTGAGTATAGTCCCCCAAATGGTAAAAAATATTACTAATACTGGCTAGAGAAGAACATTCGCCTCTGCGAGCGCCTATTGTTTTGCAATTTCTGAGTTTTGATGCTGGTAGGCGATTGCTTGATTGTAGTTACCCAGAGAGTTGTAGAAGTTACTGAGTCCATTGAGCAGGACCGTTTCCCAGGTAGAACTTAGCTTACCGAGGAGTTTAGTGAATAGATCGAGTGAGCACCTACATCACGATATATTTCACGTGCTTATTGTAATGACTCTAAGGTTTGCAAATCCTGCTGCAATTCCATCAATGTGACTCCCAGATTGCAGAGCGCGGTTGCTTCACCAGAGCGATCGCCGCTTACCCCTTTAGTGATGGAATTGCGCTTAAGCGTCGATCAATGGTGAAGAATTTGCTACCTATTCTTGATAGTGGCTTGCTTGCCGCTGGCTTGAGTGCGGAGGGTAAGCATTAAGGTGCGAACGATCTTGCAAGTAGTAGTAATGGCGGCGTCCTCGGCAGCGTGAGGAGCTTGAGCTGTCAAGGTACCCTGTTGGGTACTTCTAAAGCGATTAGGACTTGATAATATGTGGGCATTATCAAATTCATCAGTTTCAAGAGGCATTGCAGTCGTTTGAAGCAGTTCTCGCTATCTACCGCAATTCAGCCACTCGTGATACACTTTCACAAGAAAGCCGTCTTGGGAAAGCTCACTCGCTAGTATTTATTGGTACTATTAGAAATAGTTGTCAGATTATGTTTGGGCAACTGATGCTTACCAACGCTGTTTGTCAATCGTTCAACAAATTGGAGAACGTGCGTGGGAGATAGTAAGCTTCAACAAATTCGAGGAAATTCAATGGAATCCCTTCAGGATTTTGGTGTCCTTGACAACATTAAGGATACACTGTACTTGTTTTTTGGAATGGCGCTCGGTTATGCTTTCTGGGAGTTTTGTGAACGTTATGCAAGAGAGCAGATTCTCTACGTAAATCCTATCTTATTCGTAATTATGCTTGTTTGGGGTGCAAGTGGTTTCTTTTTCTTGCCATACAGTCAAGATTTAATTATACAACTATTATGCTACGCAATTCCTGATTGGGATATTCCTTTATCTATGGGGAGGCAGTCTGATCTTTTTCAACATCGTAGTTGGCTATTTAGCTCTATTTTAATCCCACTCATTCTTTTAGGAATAGCAATATTGTCGGCTGTTTTCCGCTTACGTTTAGTTTTGAGTAGTTTAAGGAATATTGCTATAGGTTTATTAGTTGGTATTTCGGCTCACCTCCTTGGAGATTTGCTATTGCAATGGATACCTATTGGAGACACAGATATCAAAATTTATGAGTTGGATAGCTTGCATTCACGCGTTTGGTTATTCTTAAACTTAGTTTTCGGATTGGTTCTTCCCTTCTCGGTCATTCGTATTCAAAAAATCAGATGACATTATCATAATCCAAAACAATCTCATGAGGCTTTTATGAGAATTTCAAAGCGCCAAATTATATCTATTTCTCTTATCGCAAGTATTCCTATACTAGTTACTGCTACCGATTTAAGTTTAAATACTTCTGACAAACCTATTCACTTTAATTTGACTCCTGGCTTCGAAAGAATTACCTTCAGGATAAAGCTTAGTGATCCTAGACAAATGCTAGATCCCCGTAAGTCAGTATGTCCTGGCACAATACAGCGAAGAACACCTGAAGTTTACACCGATCGAAATGCTTCATTTATTCTAAATGTGAATGAAGATTCAAGCTCGATTTCTATTGGTGTTCGTTCTGAAGCAAAATCTGGTTCAGGCACAGATCCGGTCATAATAATTAAGTCCAACAATAACGAGGAATTCGAGGACTTATGTCAAGATTACCGCCATAAAGAAACCGAGACATTTCATTTTGAGGAAGCGAATCTTTGGCAAGGACGTGTTTCAAGAGGAAGTTATTCCTTCTGGATAGGAGACTCTGAAAACATCCAACTTCCTCATTATCGAATAACAATCACTGAGAGTGATTAAGATATTGTAGATTGCTATATTTAGATAGTTGGAGAGGTTTTATTCCGGTTTTTTGCTCGACTTTTATGATACTTATAAAATCGCTCTAAATAGACCTTCTCGTCATCCCTTGAAAGCGCATCTATAAGTTGGGTAGGAAGCTCACTACTTAGCTCAATTTGATACTCTTTTTCATATGACTCTAGTAATTTATTATGAATTTTAGGTAGAGTTTCTTTGAGTTTTTCCGTTTGCTTTAGATATTTACTTAAATAACTAATTAAACGAATTTCTTGCTGGTTTGGATCAAATTCCTCTAGGAGCGCTAAACCGTATAAGTCACCGCATAACTCTTCTGTATCTAACTCACTCCTCCTCCAAAGTCTTTTAATGACTGAAAAAGGAATAAATTCTTCCGCTGGAAAAATAATCATTTCTTTAAAGGACTCCTGTTTATCTTCTGATAAAGAATCAAGGCTCTTTCTAAGATGCTTTGAAATCTCAATCTCAAAAATTTTCCATCCTTTTTCATTAATGCTTTTAATCATGTAATCTAATGCAAGGTTGGGATTATATCCCTGATGAATTCTCTCATCTATTATGTTTCTGCTTAAACTGAACAGAAGTGGCCATTCATAAATTTTATTGACTAATTGTTCAAGTTTATCCCTGTTAATTTCACCATTCTTCTTAAGAGAATATTCTAAAAGAAAAATCATTTCGTCAGATTCCAATGAATCTACTTTAATATCATTAGTAATATGTCCAGTGAGGGTGCTTTTGTTACGAGTGGTTATTAGCAAAGTACAGTGTTCATTGGTAATCTTATAGAAATGGGTTAACTCTTCTTTGCTTTGTACATGGTCCAACACAATTAAGTAGGGTTGATTACTCAATTGTTTCAATATTTCAACGCAATACGTGTCTATATCTTTAGCATGTAGAAAATTTGAGTTTGTTAATTCCTGATGTATTTTTTCTATTGCTCTCAAAATATCATTTTCTTCTAAATCTACCCAGAAGATTCCTCCGGTAAAATGATTGAGGATCTCATCTTTACGGCAAGCCAATAGGGTTCGAGCTAGAGCAGTCTTTCCACAACCTATTGGTCCCCATAGAACGACCATATTTGGAGATCGATCACTATTAAACAACTCACTAGCTATCTGCTGAATTTCTTCGGAACGCGCATTTAGAGGGATTTGCTTAGATTTCGTTCTTAAGAGCACTTCAATACGGGAAGGTGGCGATGGCGCTTCCTGAGTCTGCTGTTCTGTAAACTGCGAACTAGAATTAGAAGCTGGGAAAACCTGTTTGCGATCACGCGGTGCCACTGTTCGTAACTTGCCTAACTCAGGTTTACGGTTTTTGGGTTGACTGGTTAGGCGACGGTAGAGCAATTCATAGCCATCTGCAGTGTCTAGCCTGTAGCTGGTTGCACTGCGAAGAGGACCAGAGATAAAGTTGGCATCCTCCTGAGTCAAGGTAATAGGAATGAACTTCGAATTCTGCCCTTGAGCATCGTAAAGCTCCTGGATAATTATGCCCCCCTCCCAAGTCACTCCCTTGCCTCTGCCAACCTCTTCATGTCCTCGAAAACGGCGATCATACTGCTCCGTACAGACAACCAGTACAAAGTCTGACATCTCAACCTGATTCAGCATCCAGCGTTGCCAGCCCTCAGCAGGCGATTCCTCGTACTGGTCAATCGTGCAGTCAATTCCATCCTTCCGCAAACGGTCAGCCAGTGCTAAAATCCGTTCCTTGTGCTCCTGAGAATTATGGCTGTAGCTAATAAAAACCTTTGGTGATGGAGAATCAAGATTCATTTTCTGAGCCGATTCTGGCAGAACTAGGGGATTGGAAGGTGAGTTTTCAGTATTAGCCCCATAAATATGAATCTCACCGACATACGCAGTTCCACCCTGGACTACAGTCTGCCAACCCTTGGCATTGTCAGCATTGCTTTGCACCATCCCTTCTCTGCGTGGTGTCTCTCCAACGCCTGCCACTGATCCATCTTTCAGCCCCAAATTTGCCAATATCGTAAGTGCAAATGCGCTGGCGTGGCGTGAGGCAATCTCCTGGGAACCTGCCTTATCTGACTTCTCTTTGCCATCAATCAAGTCTGAGATACCCCGAATTACTATTGCCGACACCCGTTGATTCGCTCGTGCTGCCTCCAGAAAACCCAGACCTTCCATCTCAACAGCGATCGCATCTCCATAGTTCGACTGCAGAAACTGAAAAACTTCTGATTGTGTTGAGGCAATCACTTTCTCACCTGCCGCGATCGGAGCCACAAAAACACGAGGTATTAGCTCAGGTACAGTAGCCAGTCGCTGCAACCACTCACCTTTTCTTGCTTCAGCTCTAGCACGTTGCTCCAAACTGTAGGCAGGTAAGCCAATCTCTGGTCTAGGCTTAAATCTTTGTTCGGCTTTACCGGATTCGTATCCATAGATCTTGGTAGATGCCACGACATCACCGATCGCTACATCCTTGATTCCTCCCGCAACCCCAACAAAAAGAACCACATCTGGGCTAAAGTAAGCGAGCGCCCGTTCTGCCTCTACCGCCGCTCCCGGATTACCTGCCCCAATTTCAACGATCCCAACCTCCCAAGTTTGGCTATCCGCTGTGAATTGGCCTCGCTCATATATGGTTCCTTGCGGGTGAATCTCCTCCCGCAGGTTAACGAGATGGGCACGAACAGCAAGGTACTCGACCGGGAGGGCAGTTAAAATGACAGCGCGGAGCATACAGTTTTAGGTGAAGTCGCTGTGTCTATTGTGCCAATTTTTCTTTAAATGTCAGGTAATCAGGGACGGGATTTTATGGTTGGAACCCTGAAGCTTTTACCAAGGTAGCAATTAAAACACTTTCATAAGAGGAAATTGATATACATTCCCCTATCTCCCTAACTTGCCAAAGCATGTTTAAATAAATTAGCCTATGCACTTCTCCTTACCCCAGTGTTACCGCCAGTAAGGATGCCCAGCCTCTTCTAGCCTTCCTTCTTTAGCCCAGCCAGCCTTTTGTAAATCATTCCAGAGCCATTGGTAAACTAATTCTGTTACAGGGCATGCCCCTAACCATTGAGAAGTCAACGGCGAAGTTGAGTTGAATGTAATAGTTGGATACATTGACGTTTGAGGGCGCAAGCATCGGAACTGTTCTTGTGCCGCCCGCCAGCGAGAATCATCCTCGGAAATTGGGTGATCGCTCAGACTAAAGTTCACCTCACTAGACTGATTTAAGTCACTAGACTGATTTAAGGGTAGTGGTTGCCAAAACTGATAAATGCTCTAATTTTATCTGAGCCAGATTTGGGTGGCACCACTACACCGACTAGCTGAACTGGAAAGATTGCTGCAAGTGGTAATTTAGGTACCAATCTTGAAAACCAAGTCTTAACAATCTGTTCATACCCTTCCACTGCTCCCTGATAGATGTTTGCAGCGTAAGCCAACAAAGAATCAGGAGTCCAATTGTGCTGTCTAAAGTTCTGAACAGACAGTGGGAGACAAAGGTGCGTTTGCCCCCTTTGACGTGCAGCCTCAATCTCAATTCCAAGTTGTTTGTAGCAGTGCTGCATTCTCAATGTAAGACTTGACGGTTTAGTCCGAAATAGTGGTTCCTCTAAGGTGTCTAGGAGGATCGGGGTTATAAGGAACGGATCACGTTTAAGTAGGTGAGCTGCTGCATACCAAGCTGCTTCCAAAGAAAGGTAGCTAGGTTGTACAGGAAGCGATCGACCTTTTAACTGTGCAGTCGACAAGCTAACAATGTCTTCAAACGTTCGTTGCCAAGCCCAAGATGCCTGAGGGTTTAGCGGTGAAGACTTGAAATGGTTCCAACCAGCATCAGAAAGTATGCTCCAGGCTGAAATACGAGCAGCATCGTCATCCTGAAAAATGTGTTGACTTTCTGGCGGTAAGTCAACAACAGTTTCTGCGCCAGAAGGTGAAAAATTCCAGCCAGTTTGCACGTAGGAGATCGGTCCCCAAGGCTGGTCTAAATACTGCTGGTTTAAACTGACTCCAAGGATAGGAAGAGTATCGTTATCCCGCAGATGGAAGGTGATACGGGCTAATGCACCCAACCCCTGTATCCAGGCATGTGACGCAGTTCGTACCTGCCATCCCCAATCAAGTGCCGTCAATTGAGTAACATCTGTAATCCACTGCCAGTCCAACCATTTCTTACGAAGAATTTCAGAGACCAGCAAGGGATTGTGTTTTGCGATCGCTGCTACTTTTAGAGTAACAGCCTTCCATAAGCTATCCGGTTGCTCTAACTCGACCAGTTTGACCTGGAAAAACTCTCGGATCAGTTCGTGTAACCTGTACGCCTGTTTATCTTCACGTTGAAGCAGATGAAAAGCTAGCAGGAAATCGTCTCTGGTTTCTTCCAGTTCTTCCTCTTCATAGTTGGGAAAACACTCCTCTACTAAGTTCCAGGGAATTGGAACAACATCAAAAATGCTGAGAAAACACCCGACCATCTGGGCGAGGGAGGGTAGCTCTCGCCAACTCAAATCAAAAGCATCAGCTACGCCCATTTGTGCCGTCATGTCAGCTTCAGACTTCGGTTTCTTGAGTGCCTGCTGCTCCAACCGTTTAGCTTGCAAGCGCTCCAGCATTGCTGCTAGGGATAAATCTGGTTTTCGTGCAAGGTATCGTCCGATCAATTCCAAACCAAGAGGAAGATAGCCAAGCCACTGGCAAATTGCTTTGGCAGCGGTTGCCTCTGCCTCGACTCGTTCTGCTCCTGCTAAAAGACCCAATAGCAAAATTGCAGCATCAGGATGGAGAACGTTTAATTCCAGTCGTTCCGAATCCTTCAGCAGTCGTAGCCTTGTTGTAAGGAGAACATGAAACCGAGAATTGGGTGGTGGGAGGTAAGGTCGGATTTTGGTGTAGTCAGCAACATCATTGAAGATGACCAAGACCTGATTGGGATTCCAGTGCTGCCAGCACCAGCGGACTTGATTAGTTAATTCTGTTATGCTGTTCGGCAGGTTCAAGCCCAAATACACGGTAGCAAAGTCAACAATCTGCGCCGCTACATTCTGTTCTCGTGCTTCTATCCAACAGACACCGCCACTGTAATCGTTTTGATGAGCGATCGCATACTGAAGAGCAAGTTCTGTCTTACCAACACCGCCCATACCAGCGATCGCAGAGATCGCAATGCAATTCTCCTGCCGCAATCGATTATGCAACCATTTCAGTTCATCAGCACGACCAACAAATTTTTCTAGTTCAATACCACTACAAGGTAGATTTTCGGGAATCCCAACAGGAGCTGGTAAGGGTTGGGGTTGATTGATGTGGATATAGCCAATATAGGCAGTTCCATTCTCGACTTTGGTTTGAAAGACTTGAGCATGGCCAGAGGCAGTCATAGTCATGCCATCCAGACTCTGGAATTTTTCTGGGTAAATATTTTGAATAATTGCTTGCGCTTCGGCAGCGAATTTAGCATCCTGCTGAAGTGTCGATTTTAAGTGCTCGATCAGATGATCCAATTCTGGGCTGGAACCCTGCTCAATAGATGCCAAAGTATTTGCAACTTCGGAATCGTGCTGAAACTTGTCCTGAACCAGTTGATACAAGGTTTGCGTTTGGGCGATATTAAATTCGCTTTGTGTTTTTGTAGGATTGCCAGCAATATCATCCGCAATCAATTCCGCCAGCAAGGTCACAGGGTCTGTCATCAATCACTTGAAATGAGGTGAAGGCGTTGATTCTGTTATAGCCCTATTTATGTTCTTTGTCCTATGGCTGCTGGTTACGCCCCAGACTCTAATGTTCGGATTTGTGAGATCGAAGCCTTTCTAAGTTCTGGCAGAATGTTTGCGTATTGGGATGATCAATCCCTAGTTGACGTTCGGAGATCTCTAAAGCTTGTTGGTAGCAAGTTTCAGATTCAACATATCGGCATTGAGCTTTGTATAGAAAAGCCAAATTGTTCAGACCAATTGCCACATCAGGATGATCTTCACCTAACAGTTGTCTTTTGAGTCTCAAAGCCTCTTGATAAAGCGGTTCTGCCTCACTGTAGTTACCCTGTGAACGATGAAGAGCCGCCAGATTATTTAGGCTAATTGCGATATCTGGATGATTCTCGCCCAACAACTGCTTCCTAAGCTCTAGAGCTTTGCTACATAGTAGTACCGCCTTATCAAAACATCCTTGTCGTTTGTAAATTACTGATAGATTATTCAGAATCCATGCTACATAGAGATGAGTCTCCCCAAAAAATTGCTTATATATTTCAAGAGCCTGCAAGAACAATTTCTTTGCTTCATCAAAGTAATTCTGATCGTAGTAGAGACTAGCTAGATTACTCAACGTTTGGGCCAAGTCGGGATGTTTCTCCCCTAGCAAGTTCTTACGAATTTCTATCGCTCGACCATAAAGCAGTTCTGCATCAGAATAACGTCCTTGCAAATTGTGAAGACCAGCCAAGTTATTTAGAACTTGAGCCATATAGAGCTGGATTTCTCCTGATTCCCCCTGGGAAAGCTCCAATGCTTCTTGGTAAAGAGATTCTGCTTCACAGAAACGTCCTTGATGCGTATACAATAATCCCAAGTTAATACGATTAGTTAGAATATCTAAGCTCTCCTGATCCGACGAATTCTTGATCACCTCAAATGCTTATAGCAGAAAACTTTCTGCTTCTTTGTACTTCCCTTGCAATCGATATGATTCTGCCAAGTTATTTAGAGAGGCAATGATATTTGGATCAGCTTCACCAAGTTTCTCGCTAACCGTTGAAAGACACCTTTTTCTCCAGTTAATTGCTTGGTTATGAGCTCCTTGCCCTTCATAAAATCGAGCTAGACCTACGAATGTTTGAATCAGATCTTCATTACTTAGCCATTCATCAAATTCATATGTTAAATGTTCCACATGAGGTATAGCTAAAGAAAAATTCATAATGAGTTCATGAGTCAGCAATTTTGAAATTTGCTTTGTTATGCTTACCATGGTTGAAGTAAATGCCTGATTAAGTTGCGCTACTTCAATAGATTGCATATACTTGCCAAGCTAGATTTACGCGATCGAACTGCTCCATGTTTCTGAAAAAAGAGTATTTATTGGGTTTAACTTTTACCCTTGCTGTTGCCAAAACCACGTCCACCTTCACGGTGTTTAGCTCTTTTACCCTTAGGTGTTTTTCTTTTTCTACCTATATTCAACCGTAAACTTATTAATTCATTACGAACTTTGATTGTATTTAGATGGCTCTTTCCAAGGTTTTCTTCAAAAATGACTAGGGCTTGCTGAAAAATAGGTTCAGCTGTTGCGTAATCCCCTTGAGATGCATGAAGAAAAGCTAGGTTGTACAGACTTTGAGCGAAATTTGGGTGAGCTTCACCAAGCAGCTCCTTGTAAATTTTAAGAGCCTGTAAATAGAGTGATTTTGCTTCGTTATAACACTCTTGACTAAGGTGGAGTGTCGCAAGGTTATCTAAAGTTTGAGCAACATCTACATGCTGTTCTCCAAAAAACTGCTTTCTCTGGCTTAACGCTTGCAAATAAAGTGATTCTGCCTCTGTATAGCGATTTTGATAGTAGTAGAGCACTGCGAGATTATTCATTACTCGAGCTGTGTCGGGATGATTGTCACCCCATAAGTCTCTATAAAGCTCAAGAGACTGTAAATAAAGGGGTTCTGCCTCGCTATAACGCCCTTGTGCTTCGTAAAGAACTGCAAGGCTGTCTAAAGTTTGGGCAAAGTCCACATGCTTTTCACCTAGAAAGCGTTTAGAAAGCTCAAGAGCTTGTAGATAGAGTGGTTCCGCCTCTTGATAACGTCTTTGAACTCGGTAAAAGCCAGCTAAGTTATTAAGGATGACACCAAAATCTGGATGGTCTTCGCCCTGCAACTCCCTGTAAAGCTCAAGAGTCTTTAAATACAAAGGTTCCGCCTCATTATAGCGACCTTGTGCTTCGTAAAGACCTGCTAAGTTGTTTAGAATCTGGGCAAACTCTAAATGATTCTTACCCAAGACCTTCGCAGAATTTTCTAGTGCCTCTAGATAAAGTTTTTCAGTTTCCTGATAATATCCCTGGATACGACGTAAATAGGCGAAATTACTTGTGATATTTATTATCAATGGGTGAAGATGATCAAAAAGATTTCTAGAAATTTCAAGAGCTACCTGATAAAAATCTTCAGCCTCTTGATAACGCCCTTGGTAAACATAGAGTCCTGCTAAACTATTTAGAGTATTAGCTATACGATAGTCGTCTATTTCTTGGGAGGCTTTATAAATTCTTATAGCTTCTAAAAGAAGTGGTTCAGCGTCAGAATAACGCCCTTGTTTTTCATAAGCCAAAGCTAAATTATTCAAACTGCTTGCTGTGTATGGATGCTCATTACCCAAGCGTCTTTGAATAGTTGATAAACTCTGTTCACCCCAATGTGCGGCATGAGCATAATCCGCTTGTCCCTGACTGATTCTCATTAAACTAGTGAAGGGAGCAATTAAATCCTCATCACTCAAAGAATTAGTTAGCTCTGTAGCCACTTCTTCTATGTGTGGTATGGCGGGCAAGATTGATGTGAGTAATTGATAACTTGGCAACTCTGGAATTTGCTTAGCCAATGTTGCTAATGTTGTCGCAAATGCCTGTTTGAGTTGTTCCTCTTCTCGCTGCATAAAGTTTGTTCCTGCTAATCTACACAATTTTGGCGCGATCGCAAACTCTCCAAATTCTTACGAATAGTTACTGTGTGAGGATGATCGGTTCCAAATCCATGCCCGGCAACAGCTAGTGCCTGAACCAAACGAGATTCTGCTTCGCTATAGCGAGATTGAGCAAAATACAACACGGCTAAACTGTTGAAACTTTGAGCTATATCTGGATGCATCTCGCCCCAAATCTGCTGTCTGACTACTAATGCCTGTTTCAAGAGATCTTCAGCCTGGGAATAGTGCTCCTGTGAGGTGTACACCAGTGCTAAATGGCTCAAACTATCTGCCACATCTGTATGTACCTCTCCAAAGAGTTGTCGTCGCATTTCAAGGGTTTGGAGATGTAGTGCTTCAGCTTCTTCATTGTTGCCTTGAAGCCGATAAACTTCTGCAAGATTGTTCAGGATCGTAGCAACATCTGGACGAGTTTCACCCCAAGCCTGTTTTGTGAGGGTTAGCGCCTGTTTGTAAAGGGATTCTGCTTCAGAATAATGTTGCTGTAAATGGTGCAGTTCCGCCAGGTTGTTCAAAGTTGTTGCAACTTCTGGGTGAAACTCACCCAGAAGTTGCTGAGTGATTTCTAGAGATTGTCTATAAAGGGGTTCTGCTTCGGGATAGCGCCCCTGTATGGCATAAAGCAGCCCTAAATTGTTTAAACTAATGGCAACGTCGGGATGTACCTGTCCTAGAATCTGCTGCCTGAGTTCTAGTGCTTGTAGGTAGAGGGGTTGTGCGTCGGTGTAACGTCCTTGATCGCGATACACTCCGGCTAGATTATTCAAACTGCTAGCAAAATAGGGATGCTCCTCGCCAACAGTTGACTTCAACAAATTCAGGACTTGAGTAAGTTGCAATTCTGCTTTGTTGTAGCGTCCCTGAGAATGATACAAGCTTGCCAAGTTGTTTAAAGTGGCAATCGCTAATGGATGTGCTTCTCCTAAAGCCTGTTGGCTTCCTTCCAGCGCTTGTCCATACAAACTTTCTGCCTCTCTATAGTGTCCCTGAGATTCAATGAGGGCTGCCAAGTTGATTAAGCTTTGAATTACATCTGGATGATTTTCGCCTAAGGCCTGCTGCCGCTGCTCCAAAACAGTTTGGAACACTAATTCTGCTTCCTCGTAACGTCCTTGAAAGCGGTAGAGTTCTGCTACGTTGTTCATAGTAGCGATCGTTAGAGGATGGGATTTACCCAAACCCTGCTCACTCAAGGTCAAGGCTTCTGTAAGTGGTGGCTCTGCTTCGCTGTAACGTCCCTGCTCTGCATAAAGGGTTGCCAGATTATTCAAGCTCTGAATCACTTCTGGATGCTCTTTGTCCAGCACTTGTTGCCTCAATACTAAAGCCTTGGCAAACAGTCGCTCTGCTTCAGCATAACGCCCCTGTAGACGATATAGTTCTGCCAGGTTGTTCATGCTAGTTGCAACATTGGCGTGGGCTTCACCAAAGAGGTTTTGACTCAGGTGCAAATCCTCTATAAAGAGCGGTTCTGCTTCAGCGTAGCGTCCTTGCATGACGTAGGCTGCTGCCAAATTATTCAGGCTGGTAGATAAATCTGGATGATCCTCGTTAAGGCGATCGCGAACAATGGCGAGGCACTGCTCATACCAGGAGGTGGCCATTGTATAGGCTCCTTGTCTAGTGTAGAAGCGACTCAAACCTACAAAGGGCCAGATTAGATCGTCATCTTGTAGAGAATCTTGATGATTAGTAGCTGCTTCAATTAAGTGTGGAATTTCTAGAGTAACTTCTGAAATGTAACCAAAAGCTAATGAGTCGGGGATATTTCTAGCAACTTCCGTCATTGTTGCTAGAAACATTCGCTTGAGTTGCTCTGCTTCGGACTTTTGCCATATTTGAACCAACTGTTGCATGATTCGTTACCTCATGAACTGCTTAACTGAATGGACTAGTCCTTTAATCAAAATAGTTAGAAGGATGGGTGAAAACAAGAAGAGTAACAATCGCGGAATTATCTTTAATTTTTGGGCGGCACGTGTTGACGGTGAAGCTTCTTCAGATTTTCTTGTACAAAGACTACAAAGGAGTGATTATGTGATAATTGCTTTTCCAGGATTTGCAGTGATCGCTTATAGAGAAGTTCAGCTTCCTCATAGCGTTTTTGAGCTTTGTAAAACATTGCTAAATTGTTGAGGCTAATAGCAACTTGATAGTGCCCTGTCCCTAGTCGATACTCAAGAATTTCTAAGGAGTGTCGCAGGAGGGGGTCAGCTTTATCAAACTTCTTCAGAGCAGTCAAAGTTATCGCCAAGTTATTAAGGCTTTGAGCAATGTCTAAATGGTCTTTCCCTAGATGACGTTTCCGGATAGCAAGTACCTGTTGATGAAGCAATTCTGCTTCAGAATAACGCTCTTGACCACGATAGACTTCTGCTAAATTGTTGAGGCTAGTAGCAGTAACAGGATGTTCCAAGCCTAATTGATGATCGTAAATCTCTATAGCTCTTTTTAGTAGGGATTCAGCTTCAGTAAAACGTTCTTGGTTGTTGTAAACCGACGCCAAGTTGTTGAGAACTCTTGCGACATCGGGACTGTCTGTTTCTAACAGGTTTTGGCGAATCTTCAGCGATCGCTGAAAGCAAGATTCAGCTTCGGCGTAGCGCCCTTGTGCGTCGTATAGAGTTGCCAGAGCATTGAAGTTAACTGCAACGATCACGTTTTCTTTACCAAATTGGCTTTCTAGAACATTGATCGCTTGCTTATAGAGTGCTTCAGCTTCGGTAAAGCGTCCCAGTAGACTGTAGAGCGCAGCTAAATTGTGTCAACTAGCCGCTGACTCAGGATGTGTTTTGCCCAAATGTTGCTCCGTAATGCTCCTACATCGTTCTAACTAAAGTAATGCTTGAGGATAAATTTCCTGCCCCTGGTAGAACCATGCGATACGAGTATGGGGAACAATCAAGGATTCTTTATCCAACATTGAATCTATTTCAGTAGCCGCAATGATATGAGGAATGAGTGGGGTAACTTCTTCGATTAAAGCCTGAGTGGGTGTTTGAGGAATTCGGATCGCTTCTGCTGCCATGACTTGGCAGAAAGCTTGCTTTAATCGATTAGTTTTAGAAGCTTCTGGTTTATCAAAGTTTGACATCACCTTTCCCTGTCATCACATTTTTTGTTTGTTCTGTAGTTAGTTTTGGTAGTTGATACTTGTTCTAATAAGCGGCTTAGACTAGCGATAAATTTTGGTGATGCCTGACTAGGAATGTAGTGGCGATGATGTTTGACCTTAATCTATGATTTTATATTTTATGAGGAGGCAGGAGTGGAGGTTCATATGGAGGGGCGATTGGGAATGGACTGAAGTTGGAGGAGGGTATGCTGCACGAGGGGATGATCGGAAAGGAGAGCAGTCTGCTCTGCTTGGATAACCTGAGAGATCAACTCAACAAAGTTTTGCCACACTGTAATGGTGGTAGGATGGCTCTCACCCAAACAATCGACCACAATGCTCAGTGCCCTTAGATAGAACAGTTCTGCCTCGCCATAGCGTCCTTGAGATTGGCAAAGACCTGCCAGGTTGTTGAGGCTCTGAGCAACGTCGGGATGCGTCTCACCCAGCAGCACCTGTCTCAGTTCCAGGGCTTGCACATAGAGTGCTTCTGCCTCGCTGTAGCGTCCTTGGGCATAGTAGAGTAACGCCAAGTTGTTGAGGCTCTGAGCAACATCGGGATGCGTCTCACCCAGCAGCACCTGTCTCAGTTCCAGGGCTTGCACATAGAGTGCTTCTGCCTCGCTGTAGCGTCCTTGGGCATAGTAGAGTAACGCCAAGTTGTTGAGGCTCTGAGCAACATCGGGATGCGTCTCACCCAGCAGCACCTGTCTCAGTTCCAGGGCTTGCACATAGAGTGCTTCTGCCTCGCTGTAGCGTCCTTGAGACCTATAGAGTTCTGCCAGGTTGTTAAGGCTCTGAGCAACATCAGGATGCGTCTCACCCAGCAGCACTTGTCTCAGTTCCAGGGCTTGTGCATAGAGCGGTTCTGCCTCGCTATAGCGTCCTTGAGCATAGTAGAGTAACGCTAGGTTGTTGAGACTGAGCGCGACGTCAGGATGCGTCTCACCCAGCAGCACTTGTCTCAGTTCCAGGGCTTGTGCATAGAGCGGTTCTGCCTCGCTATAACGTCCTTGAGCATAGTAGAGTAACGCTAGGTTGTTGAGACTGAGCGCGACGTCAGGATGCACTTTGCCAAATAGTTGCCATTTCAGCTCTAGTGCTTGCACATAGAGCGCTTCTGCTTCGCTGTAGCGTCCTTGAGACTGGTAAAGCCCTGCCACGTTATTGAGACTTCCGGCAACATCAGCATGCGTCTCACCTAGGCGGACTTTGATGGCGGCAAGGCATCGCTCATACCAAGGTTGTGCTTGATTGTAAGCTCCCTGTCCTTGGTAAAAACGACCTAAACCAACATATGCCCAAATTAGTTCCTCATCGGGAATACAGGGAGTTAGGACGGTTGCTACTTCTTTCAGATGAGGTAGAGCAAGGGTAGCTGCTAGAATTAAATCTTGTGTGGGCGATTGCGGAATCTGATAGGCAATCTGGAGCATTACCTGACACAATGACTGTTTCAGCTGCTCTGCTTCTGTGTTTTGCTTAATCTCCAGCTGCAACATCTGTCTCATCCTCCAGCTTGCTTCTGAAAAACTCTCGAATTAATGAATGGAGACGATAGATTTGCGCTTGTTGTTGTGAGAGTTGCAGTAAATGAAAGTCCAGAAGTTTAGTTCTAGCCTTCTCGAACCCCTCAACATCAAACTCCTTGCTCCCCTCAGAATTCTCACAGTACTTCTTCTCCACAGATTCTGCCAAATACCAGGGAATCGGAGCAGGAGCAAATAAGCTCAACAACTTGCCCAAGTGTTGACTGGGTTCATCTAACTCCTCCCAACTCAACTCAAACGCTGCCTCTGCTCCCTGCCTTGCCGTCGATGTTGCTGTTGCCTCATCTCGTTGCAGGGCATCATGCTTGATTGCTTTGCGTTGCTTGGCTTTCTCTTGCAACCGAAACAACAACGTCGCTAGCGATAGATCCGTGCGTTTGAGCAAATAGCGACCAACCAACTCAATCCCTAGGGGCAGATGTTCCAACCAGGCACAAAGAGATTGGGCAATTTCCAGCTCTGGCTGTACCCGTGCTTCCCCGACTAGCACAGTCAACAGTTCCAGAGATTGTTCTGGGGACAATACATCCAGGGAGAGAGATTGGATCGGGGGACCAAAGGTGAGTCGGGTGGTCATTACTACCTTGAAGCGATTAGAGGCAGGGGGTGGCAGGTAGGGTTCCACATCGCGGCTATAGTTAACCACATCATCTAAGACCAGCAGCACTTCTCCTTCTCTCCAGTTGCGCCAGCAAAAGGCAACCTGATCCGGAAGTTCCAGCCCTTCGGGAATCTTCAGGTTCAGTTGTGACTGGGCAAACCCCACCACTTGGGTGCCCAGATTAAATTCCCTAGCAAATAACCAGGCGATGCCACCTGTGTAAACATCGGCATATCGCTGAGTGTACTGGATTGCTAGTTCAGTTTTGCCCACACCCCCCATGCCCTCAACTGCGGAGATGGAAACTAGGTTGCCTTGTTGCAACTGCGTGTGAAGCCGTTCTAACTCTGGTTCGCGTCCAATGAACTTGGCAACGCCACTGCGGGGGACGTTGTTGGGGATTTCTTTAGGTTGAAGTGACTTCAGAAATAACTGGAGAGCCTTTGTTAGCTTTTCCTCATCTAAGCCGTGGAGGTGAATGCCCATATTGGCAACACCGCCATCTTCGACTAGGGCTTGAAATCCAACGGCATCACCAGAGTTGTTTTGGATAACTTGTCCAAACCGCTTGTCTTGTTGTAGATGTTCAACCAATTGTTCGATCGAAGCCGCCGCAGGTGCCGTTTGTAAATCTTCTTCGATCAATTGTTTAAGTTTCTGAATCAGTTCATCAGCCATAGATAGTCACTGCTGTGGAGGATTAGGAGTATTGTGTTGATGAATTTCACCAATGTAAGCCGTGCCACCCTCGACTTTGGTTTGCCACCCTTTGGCGTTGTCGTAGTTGTTTTGAGTCATGCTGCTGTTATCTTGTAGCTTTCCAGCGTGGATTTCTTGGGCGATCGCCCGAACCTCCGCAGCAAACGTTGGGTCGAGCATTTCCACTCCTAATAGGGTTCCAACAGTTTCGATCGCAGTCTTATCCCCAGTTTCAGCTTTTGCCAATGCATCTTCTGCCGCTGGGTGTTTACCTCTCAACCGATCCCAAATCTTCTTACGGAGTTCGCTCATTTTGGCGATCGCCTCTGCCGAAAACTTCTTCGCTAGTTCACCTGCTCCGGACTTAATGAATTCTTGGAATGCTAAGGTGGCGATCGCACTACCGGTCAGTGTTGTTGTAACTGGGTCTGCCATAAAAGTTTCTCCTGAAGGCAATACCTCTTTCTGTTATAGCCTTCTTGGTAAACGAGGGTCGGAATGGAGAGTTTTGGAGAGGCAAAGTTTAAGCGCCTCAAACTCCTACTGGAGCTACCAAGCAGCATTCAATTTTCTCTTAAACTAAAACTATCAACTGCATTTCATGATGGCTTTCCTTAAGAACTTGCCCCAGGGATTCCAGGAAATGGTTGCTGCTATCAGTAATCTTGTTACGGCGCTCCTCTTCAAAGCATCATATAGATGTGATTCTATAGCAGTAGAATACAGAGGTAAGTTTTTTGAATTTTCTCAACTGAAGCGAGTTTACGATTGGAGTGAAGATAAAGGTTATATCAACTTTGCTACATGGGTGTAGTCAGCTCGGCACAGATTCTTTAAACGATAACCTCCCAAACTGGATATTCTTCAACGACAGAGCGGGTTTGATCTCGCTCAGTAGTTTTAATGGGACACTAGAGGGTTCTAGGAGGACGCTTATTTTCTAGGCGAATTCGATTATGGCAGGTCGGACATTCGACGACTTTATTAGCAAGTCGCTCTGAAGAAGTAGGAAAGTACCCGAAGTAGTCAACTTCTGGATCGCAGGCTGCCAAATTGAGATGCCTATCCCAATCAATATGCCCTGGGAAACGATTTTGAGGACGACAGTGTGGACAAGGCACTCGAACCGTTTTCCAAAAAGAGTCTTCCATAAATTCAGGGTCGTACCAACCAAAGATAGGGCGAAGCACTAAAGCTAATAACTTGTTAGGTCCTGAAGGTGAAATTCGCGTATCAGGACCAACTGTGAGCGGGTCGCTATTATTTAATATTTTGAATAAACGATGGGATTGAGTGGACGTTAATGAGGGTATTGGTAATTGAGAAGTTTCAATAAAAAGAGGAGCCAAATCAGGACGAGATTTGTCTGGGATAACATAAGCTCCTTGAATGGATTTGTCTGAATTTCTTCGACGATCAATCAAAAAGAGTAGTTCTGAGCAAGTCCAAAAGGAATCGAAGTAATCATCTGTAAGAAAAACAACGGCTTTGTTTGTTGATGTTATTTCATGTCCTAACCGAGCTACACCTTCCCACATCTGTTGATGTGTAACGCACTCTGTTCTATATGAGTATTCTGCTTCGGGCACCATCCGAACATTGAGACCAGATGACGTTGCGAATTCTTGACTCCAAATTTCTGCGGCCTTCTGCTGAGTTCCACGAAAGCTTAAAAATACATCAGCAGCATTACTAAACATCCAATATTGGCTTGCTATTGAACTGGTAGAGTTTTTGGCTCTGCTAGGTGTGAAACGCTTACCAGCAAGAATTGCAGATAGATACTGGTCGAGCCATTCTCCTAGCTCCTCGTTTGTAAATGCCTCACCATGAATTGGGGCAAACTGATTATAAGCCAGCACATTGCGTGGCAACGAGGTTCTGCTAATAATTATGTGCTTGCTTCCTCGCTGTTTAGGTATTTCGCTGAAGGCATGGTAAGCGTGACCAGGTTCAACAGACCCATCCCAAAGTACTAAATCTGAGCTCATACTTGCTCTAAATGAATCAAAACGATCTGCACCAGATTGGGATACTGTTAGCTTGAGGCTAAGACGGTTGCAAGCAGGCTGAACATAGCGATCCAAGAGGCTTTGACCATTATCATTATGAACCCTGAAAAAGAAAATTGTTGTCATAATTACTGCTCGATCTCCCCAATTTGTCTAGCTCAGATTGGTAATTCACTCTATGCAGCTGGTAGAGACACAACTAGAAGCGCGATCGTAATCAAAAATGCGATTAGATAGGGAAGGTTTGACCAAGACTTAAGCGTGCTAGGCAGTTGTTGTAAGAATGTGGTTGAGGAATCTGGCTTCAAGAAGTTTCCTTTAGCTCTCTCACTCCATGCGTCATCCTCATTAGTTCCATACCCCCCAATAATGCGAGTGAGGCGGTTAAAGTTATCACGAAACTTCCGCTCCAGATACAGGTAATAAATATCTAAGACACCAAACAGCAAAAAGGCGACAAATGCTAACACAAACAATGCAGTATTTCGATTAGTAAACCCAAACCCTACGATCGCCGCCCAAACCGTGATGCCGACTTTCTTTACTTCTAACGAGTTGTTTGCCATACGAGCGATTGTGCTCTGCAACATCTCGCTTTGTTTAATCCAGTAATCACGGTTTTCTTCGCTTAGGTTTGGCATAGTTCTGACATTGTTTACGATCAGCAATCATCGCTTCACGATCGAAAGCCAACCAATTCTACTGGAAGTGCTGCTCTTGCAACTTAAAGTACCCAATCTGACAGGCTGCATAGTTACAGTTCTTTAAGTAATGGAAAGGATGCCATTCGTTTTTTCCGATCGATTCCAGGTAGGTGCCATCCTGTTGAGCGAAATCAGGCTCTATCTCAGTAACATCGGCATAGTAGAGGTAACAGATTTCATTTACTTGAGTGCCTACGATGTACTTGCCAAAGGAAGAAACCTGCACACGATACCCAGTTTCTTCATAGGTTTCTCGTATTGCAGCAGATTCTGGCGATTCTCCCTCCTCTAGTGCTCCAGTAATAGGACAGGGAAAGAGGGTTAGTGCTCCATCCACTTCCTGATTATCAATACAGAGATGCTGCTGCCGAATCAAAACTTCATACTTCTGTGGATCCCCGCTAGTTCTTCTTAATAAAAAAACAGCAACGGAATTTTTACCCTTGCGCTCCAGATACTGAAACCCTCGAGGGCTTTCCTTGACAGCAATCCATTCTGTTTGAAAAATAGTCCGATCTGTTTCCATAGATTGAGTCCGCCCCTCTGTACCTATTTTCTTATAGATTGAGACTCTTGACCTGGTTAAGGAATAACCGCAGCTGCCAATAACAGATTCAGCTTGGTAGAAGCCACATGAATATTGGCTCAACCTTACAGAATCAGAGTGTTTTTAAGTTTCAGTACTCAGGTCACCTGCTGCACTCTGTTGCTATGCTGGTTGGCTGACCACACCACCTTATTGCCTACCCAGCCAACCAAACACTTAAACCATCTGCCTCTATCGACTCAGGTCTATGAACGCTTGCCTCAGGGTAGTTGCTCTCGATCTTGACTTTGTGGGCGATAAGCTGGCATACACCCACTTGTGTAGATAATTGACTGCCCTACGCTTGTTGAACTCCTCTCTGGTTTCTCCCCTATTCCCTTTTCTACAGACCGGTTCACTTCAGTTAAGATCCTATGAACCAGGATGCACATTACAAGAAACTATTGTTTGTTGATCAGTCTCTTGAAGAGTTGGTAACACAATACAATTCCGAGAGTAGCTTGTTTTCTGAGCCTTACCAACTCTGGCGCGAAGGTAGCTTAGACGCGGTGATCGCGAGATTAAAGCAAATTTCGGCTGACCCCACAACTGAAGTACGTCACAAACTGTGGGCATGGAAGGCGCTACGACAGATGGGAGAGGAATTGTCTGCTTCGGTAGCAAATGAGGTGCATGGCGTTGTCTTTGAAATTCCTGTAGAAACTTGAGTTGATACGCTGGCAGCTTACTCAGACGGTAGACTGCGTTACCTAAATGGAATGAAAGGGGTTGCTGGCTTGCTTATTTGGGAAAACGTAGATCATCCCTATACTCGTCCGCTCGTTATGCAAGTAATGGATGCTGCGGCATCCTTAGTTGGAAGTACACCTACCGTCGAGCAGCATCAAGACACGACTCCGACATAGCAGCCAAGGATCACCGTTCTTACCTATGGAGGGCTATATATTGTTGACCGTAACCGAGAAACTGGTTACTTGACAGATCCTGTTCTCGCTGTGGGGACTCAACTCTTCATGGCACTTATGGAGATTGTCCAGCAAGCAAATAGGGATAGCTATTCCTAAAGTTGTCACAAGCTTTACATTGATTTCTTGTGCTTCACAACCTCTTAACTCGATGATCTATGATTCAGATGTTTCTAAATACCTGTATCCCTTCCCCAGATACTTATTGGCAAAAAGAGACATTTTCGGCATTGATTGACATATTCAATATTTCTGGAATGTCTTAGGTTCAAAACAATCGTCACAATGTTTTTACCGGTTGAGTTGAGTCTTTCACAGTATTTGTTAGTTGCCGGCGATAAAAGTTATTAGGAGGAAAAGTCAAATGACGTCAGATAAAATTCCAAATCCCTGGGATGCAGTTAAACTTATTCGTGAAATAACGTCAGATAAAATTCCAAATCTCTGGGATGCAGTTGACCTTATCCATGAAATAACGTCAGATAAAATTCCAAATCCCGGGGATGTAGTTGAACCCATTCATGAAATGACATCAGATAAAATTCCACATTACTGGGATGCAGTTAAACTCATTCATGTTGAGGAACTACGAACTTGGCATAGCTTTAAGAGATGCCAAGACTTTAAAGGAATTTCTTATCGCGAGTACCTGCTTGGTTCAAAACACATCGAGAAGCTTAGAAGTGAGGTGAGCAAGTTTCTCGATGTCAAGAAGCGTTTAGATGAGATTGATCACAATGAGCTTGTTGTCTATGACACTTTCTACATAACTGTGCCTGGATCGCTTTCTCGCAAAAAACAGGAAATCGCGTTAATGCGGAATAGATTGAGAGCAACCGTAATCAACAGCGAATTTGGCAATGTGAAGAATGCTGCACTAATTGTAGAAACTGGATGGTTCAAGAGAGAGGTGAAGGTTTCCTATTCCTGTCCTTCTAGAGTGCTATATGAAGACGAGATTAGATCACTCCGCAAGAAGTTATCAGAGATGAATGAGGATGAGAAGCAAAAAGTTGCTGAGGTTCAGCAGAGCAAATTCACACAACCTGTTCTATTTGTGTCACATAGATGGGAGTCCAAGGAGCATCCTGATCCATTAGCAAAACAATTGCCCAAGTTATGTCTCCTAGAAAACTGTTTCATCATCTATGACTATAGTTCTTTTCCGCAAATTCCTAGGAGTAAAAGTGAGGAAGCTGACTTTCAACAGATTATGAAGAACATGAACGAGTTAATTAAAAACGTTGTTATTCTTCATTCCCCTGATTATATGAGCCGAGGATGGTGTGTATATGAGTACATCGTGTCTTCACTGAAATGTTCAATTGTGTGTGATGAGGTTCAACATCCAGATTTTGTCTCGCTGCGAAACTGGACATCAACGATACCTCCCATACCTTATAACCTATTTCATGATGGCTTTGAGTCAATGCAACAGAACTACATTAACGAGCAGATTCTAGTTACCGTCAATCGACTTCTTCCAGTGTATAAAAATTCGTGCTTCAGGACAGAGTATGACAATAGTTATGTGACAGGCTTACTCCGCCAGCATCTTATGTCAAAGCTACCAAGTAAGAAGCAGCAGATGACTCCATACCTTGGCGAGTGGAAAACTGAGTTATGGACGGAAGAAGAAATCTCAGCAGCTTTTGATAAGGAACTTCAGTGGCCTAAGCAAAAGACAACGCCAACTGAACCTAACTCGACCAACGTTCCAGACACAATTACGAAGGCGGTGAATAGGCAATACAAAATCGACAAGCAGGAGTTTGGAAAGCTACTCAGTCAGTGGCTCAGGTTCCGGTAAGATAATATTGCAAATCTTGAAGAATAGAGGGCTGAAGCTCAGAGCCCAACATTCTGCGGGTTAACAGGAATTAGTTGAGGAGATATTTGCGGCAATAAGGTAGTTCAAACAGACAGATAATTTTTTGCGCTCGTTAGTTAGATTACTCACCTGTTGAGTGCTGTTGAGGGTTACCAGATAGATGGATTGAAACTTTTGCAAGACCCAGCGCAACGTAGGGTTGTCTGTCGGTTTCTGCTTCTGGTCAAGAGGTCTGGTTTGTCAAGCTCAGTTGTTGTTTAGTGCCTGAGCTTGCGTTGTCCAAAGGTGTAAGCCAATAGAGTCAGAGCCATGATGAGGACTAATACCTCTACCCATTGCGGCTTCCTGACAAAGACACGGCTGGTGAGAATAGCGGGACTTTGAGGAAGCAGAAGCTCTATCGTTGCTTGTACTCCTAGAGCAGGCTCCAAAGGTGCCAACTAACTGGGCCCACTTCAAAACTTCATTGAAGCTTTACCTGACAATTTTTAGCAACTTTAGATATTGAGTACGAACATAAGAATTGTCTGAACTTTCTAACCAACTCGCAGCTTTCTCCTTAGCTTTTTGTTTTTGCTCAGTAGTTCCGCTTTCGATCGCTAATCGAAGATATTCTGTCATTATGTACGAATCACAATCTTTTAAATTCTTACTTAACCAAGAATATGTTTGGGTAAGAAATTCTTGAGCCACCTCAAGTGTAGCTTTTTGTTTAGCGAGAATCAGACAATTTCTACGCACGTAAGGATCATTTGGTTGAACCTGCTCCAACCACTTTGATATTAGAGAAACAGCATTTTGTCCCTGTTCTGGTGTTCCTTGTGAGGTCACTAGTTTCAGATACTCCGTCAGAGTGTATGAATTGCTAGCCTCAAGATTTTCTGACAGCCAGAGAGTTGTTTGATCAATGACTTGATATTGCTGATCTACTTTTGCTTTTGACTGAACTAGTTTAAGGAGTTGATTACGAACATAGGACTCGTTTGGATGTTGGAGCAACCATTGAGATGTTTGTGTAATCGCCTTTCTGCATTCTTCTGCTGTCCCCTGCTTTTGCAGGTTAACTAGATTTTGCTGTAATGTTCCTGAATCCATTTCTAATACCAAGTTTGCTAAGGAATCAGCATCTTGCGAGGGTGAAACGGTCAAGAGTTCAGATTGTCCATGTAACGGCTCTAGTTTTTTAAGTGATCCTACTTTTTTAGGCACTACAAAAGGTTGATCAGTGAGAAGTCTGTAAAGCTCCTTATAACCTCCATCATTTTTCAAGCGATCTGGGTTTGTCTCTAAATTAGGTAAATCGTATTGCGATAAATTGTAAAAAGAGGTACGAATTCCATCAGGAATAATTGCTTTATCAGGAGAACCAAAGAAGACGGGATGAAACTTGCCATTCTTTCCCTGAGCATCATAAATTCTCCCCATAATGAGGGTTGATTCCCAAGTAACACCTAATCCCTTACTAGCTTCTTCTTGCCCCCTATAACGTCGATAATACCTCTCAGAACAAATGATCAAAACGAAATCTGATTCATCAATTTGATTGAGCATCCAACGATCCCAATTATCAGGCGATAAAACAAACTCGTCGATCATGCAGTCAATTCCATCGTCTCGTAGAGCTTGAGCAAGACCCAGAACCTTTTTCTGGTGCTCCTCAGAATCTCGACTGTAGCTGATAAAGACTCTAATAGCTCCCTCTGCCACGGACTCCTCCGAAAGATATGAATGAGATTTGCGGATCGATTATATTCACTCTCTCAGGAACCACAAAACCCTGCATTGACACCAAGATGGGCAGTATGGCAACGTTGATTTTAGAAACATCAAATTCGAGATGATAGGAGGAAGTTCAGATAGCGATCGGCTAGCCTTTGGCAAATGGACCTTTGGGATATGTGGAAACTAACACCAGACATTTATGAAGTAGCGAAAACATTTATTGAGGCAAATTGTTATAATCATCAGCCCGCAATGATCCTATCAAAGTTTTAGTTCGATACCAGATAATGAATTGTCGAAATGCAGGTAATACGTTAGACGAGAAGGTTATTACAAATCTTTGGGAACAGCTGAAACTATTGAATATTACAGTTTACAAGTCTGGACGCGAGAGAAGAACTTCCCAAGCCTCCACACCCCCCTAGTCATCATTCCCCACCCAATCGCCATCCACAACGAAACAGGAACCAGCGGGAGGTGCCCGGGGGGAGCTTTTAATGAAAAAGTGTGTTCATCCCTCGACTTCCAGTCGCCTCCTATACCAAGCACACCCATTTTCTTCCATCCCACCTCCTCTGCAAACCTTTTCCATTCTTTTCTTTGATAGTAACCTTCTGGACTGTCACACTTCTGCCAAATTTCTTTCTGGACGCTAAAGCCAAATCTACCGTTACTGTGCTTTAACCAGAGGCGATCGATCTCGCGAAGGTCAGCACAGGGAAACTGCTCGAGATCTTCACTTCGCAGCCAGCCTGCTCTCTGTCGCCTCATCACTTCACACATTCGCTCATCCGTTTCCTGATCTGCCTCTTTCCATCTTCCTGCCTTTAACAGATCTTCCAGGTAAGTATAATCCCCTCTAGGAGTGTCGAGTGGTGGTTGTTCAGTTGTTTTCTGTCCTTTAGAGGTAGCATTTGGGTCTTGAATTTCAGGAACATCCAAACGAACTGGTGGAGGTTCTGTCGAGGGGTTTTGGGGAGAGAAGAACTTGGGTTCAGGCGGTGCTGGCAACTTCGCTGATGCAACATCTGGCATTGCAACAATCGGCTCTTTTCTGAGGCGGTAACACAGTTCTCTAAAGCTTTTTTCATCTTGAAGGACATATTTATCGTTCCCAGTGAGGATAATAGGAACGTGAACCAGGTTTTGAGAAGAAAATACAACAGGAATAAACTTAGTGTTTCTCAATTGATCGTTATACAGGTTCTGCCTAATGATTGTTCCCTCCCATGTAACTCCTCGACCAAACCCTGGCTCTTCATCTCCTCTGAATCGCCGCTTATATGTTTCAGTGCAAACTATCAGAACAAATTCAGCCCATTCAATCCTTTTTTCCATCCATAGATCCCATCCTTGTCCTGGGGTATACGGAGGTTTAGCTCTAACATACTGATCTATATCAGCTTCTATTCCCCACGGGTTTCGTAGCGTATTCGCCAGCATTAACACACGTTCTTTGTGAGTTTCTGAGTCCCAGCTATAGCTGATAAAAACTTTTGTAGGTACTTGTGCTTCCGCTGACACTGACTTCTCCAATAAGGCTTGAATGGGGTTTGTGATCGATTATACTTGACTCCCTTCTAGAGCTAAAAGGTCCTTTTTTGAAAAGCCTATGTTGTAGCGCTCTCACTTAAAGCAAAGTAGAACGGGCAATCTCTTCACCACCAGAAATTCTAAAATCAGCTACGTAGCTAATTCTGTTCTCTTCAAAAACTCTCAATTATCTATTGTTCTCAAAGCAATTATTCAATAGAGATAGCATCCTGAAATCTTCTAATATTTCTTTTCAATTACGTTCTTAATTACAATTTTGCTCCTAAATAACCTTTGCTGTGGAGGAAGTCGATTGTTTGAAGAAAGCTAGGAGCGGTAGAAGAATTTGTTCCTTCATTAACCAACTTAACAGAAATGACTGTTAGGTTAATGCCCAAGTACTCCTAAATTTAACTCATTGTGAAAGAGATGAGCAAAGTCAGCATCTTCTAGATCAGCTTCGCTATAGCCTTCAAGCTTTATCGCGAGCTGTTGTGCAGCGCCCCCTGGTGCTGCTACAGGTAACACTTTCGCTTCAGGATGGAATCGCTTAAACATTTCGTACTCAATCTCAACCCCTTCCATACCACCAATAAACACAGCTGCTTTTAGGTCAGGGCGAGAGAGCATGGCTTCTCGCACACAAAGGAGGATCATATTGAAATCGTCTGGTACCGGTTCAACTCCTCTCGTCCCTTTTGGAGTAGGGGAACCGTCCCGGTGCTGTCGCCTTGGCTTTACGATTTCGCAGCCTTACCCCGTCGAAATTCCTCATGTTCAAGTCACAGACCTCACTGGCTCTCGGGTCATGAGTGGGAACAGCGAAGATGGCTTGGTCCCTGAGCTGATTCGTTTTCTTCGTCTTTAGGGCTTATAGGAGTGCTTGCACTTCGATGGGCAGAAGGTCATGGGCCTCCAGCTCTGGGACTTTTTCCATTGCCACAGCAGGAGCAGGATTGAACTCAAGAGCGTGGGGATATCGAGCCAACTTAAGAAGCTCTTGACCGGCTAGTGCTCGGTTGACGGAGGTTGGGGCTAGACCTTGAGCCTTAAGATGCTCCTTGAACTGAACCACGAGGAGTGATGTCCTTCGAGGAGCGGTTTGCCCAGTCTAAAAAGCGCTGCAGCTCCTGATGGTATGCCTTGCGAGAATTTGAGGCGAGCGAGCAGAGAGAAACTCCTCCACTCTCAAGCCGCGTAAGTCTGAAGGTGACCTTTCTAAAGCAGTGGTCTGGGCACCGTCATGCTTGAGGGAAATCAAAGGGATGGGAGGCAAAACGCCTTTTTCATCAGGCGAGCCGTTAATCTCCTCCCAACTTCAAACCCGTCGGTAGCCCCGAACCAAGGCGAGTTTTACAGGCCCAGCGCCGCTCTAATGTTGGATAAGTATCGTTTATCTTAAGTACGACTATACTACGACTAAGTAAGATGAGGATGAGGTAAACTGCTGGTGCTGCAAGTGGCGGTGCCATGCCTCGTCCCCAAGCTGAGAAATGCCGACGCTGTGCCAAGCTCACAGCCCCTGGAGCATAACGGCTCCACGGACCCGAAGGTGATGGCTGCTGGACCGATGATGCCAACCGCTACAATCGCCGCCGCAGTTACTACCGTCACCGCGACCGCTTCAATCAAAGCCGTCGTCTGCAACGCAGTGGGGAACTGGCGGTCGAGCGGGTTGAGATTTTGGCGGTCCCGGCTACCGTGCTGCACTTATATCGAGCTAGGGTGGACGACCCAGTGCATGCACTCGGTGCCGAGTTATGGATTGGTCAGGAGCGCAAAATGCGCATCGAACCGGTCCACTGCTTTGGCTTAACCCCGAGCCAGCTGTCTGCTTATGCTCAGCAGGTGTTGGCAGTGTTCTCGGCCAAGTATGGGGCTCAGGATGGGAAACCGCTGCGGCTGGAGAAGTTTGCCAGCCATGTGGAGTTGAACCCCCAAAACTGCCCGATTCGCCCTTGCCCCTTACACCCCTGATGACCTCTAGCTTCACTGAGCAATTGGAACTCAAGTTGTGGGAGGACCTCAAGGCTGCAAGTGCAGATCCTGAGGGAGCTGATATTGGCCTGCTGCTAGGGGAATTGGAAGCAGTGGTTGCGACGGTAGAAGAGCAGAACCGGCTACAAGTGGCTGCTGCTGCGATTGAGCAGATGGTACAGCTGTATGAGCTGCGCTCTGGGGCTCTGCTAGGGGATTGGGAAGACAGGGGTAGGGTTGAAGGACCTGTAGTGAGTGGGTATTGGTTGACAGCACTCGTGCGACAGACGATGACGTTTGACTTGGCCCAGTTACTAGAACCACCGGTACCCGAGCAGCGACGCAGACGAGTCGGGGCAGAGGGGACAGGCGAGTCAGTCGCTGGCGTGGTGGATAAGGCAGTTTTACTAGAAGCGCTGGATGAGATAGCCCCAACAGAGGCATCTGATCCACTAGCAGTTGCTCATGCAGAGAATGTTGCGGCTTGGTCCCGAGCAGTGGTGGGATGGCTGGAGAGATTAGCTACCAGTAGAGCGGTGTCTCTGCTGGAGTTGCAGCAGGGGTTGGAGATGCCGTTGGTTGAGGTTTGGCTAGGGCTTTTGTTGACTAGTGAATGGCACTATACATTGGAGCAACGGCTAGATTTTTACGAGCCTTCTGGTGTGTGGCTCAAGCTCTCTGAGTCTCAGGGTAATCCAGATCGTCAAGCCTTGAGCTAATCGAGTCTTCTACAAACACAATAGGGTGCTTGTGAAGTTGTAGATTCTCTTATCCCACTCGCTGCAGCTGACCAACTCTCTGTTCACTCAATTCTTTGAGCCACCGTCATCATGGTGCTCACCTTAAGATACAACCAGTAACCTCAACTGCTTTGCCGGGACTTACCTATCCGTTCTGCCCATTCAAGGATGTTTTTAGCAGTTCTCGGGCTCGGTAAAAATCAGTGCGTGCCCCAATTTGCACCTCGAACCTACCAGTTGAGCAAAATCGGATGATCTGACCTTGTTTTCCAGGCTCGTATCGCAAGCAAACAACCTCACCCTCAGCAAAATCACTACAGAGAGTAGGCTCTGTTCCATGCTTATGGATCGTCTTGATGAGGGAGCGTTGCGCAGGGGTGAGGTAGCGATTGTAGGCCTGTTTCAGTCTCTCAATGCTTGTGTTGCTTTTTAATGTGGATTGCTCGGCTGACGTGCGGCAAGCTAGCAGGCGCTTGGCTAAATCTATGGAGGAAGATGTAGCTGACTGCCGCAAGCCATCTGCATCACTCAGGACACCTGCTTTGCGCTTCTCATCAGGCTTAGGGACACTTGGGGACACTTCGAGGTCAGAATAATTCTCTAAAGCTGGTGGATCAGCTAGTGCCTGTTGTCTGGTTTCTTCCTCTTCTAGATTACTTTGCCTCTCTAAGTGTCCCCAAGTGTCCCTATTGCTTTCCAACTCTGGGTTTGAGGTGTCCCTGAGATTGTCCCTGAGATTGTCCTCGACCACTGTTGGTAAGGTGCCTAGATGGCAAGACACATCAAACTGCGACATATCCGGAATGTTCCAAAAGTAGACGCCGTTGGTTTTAGGTGACTTCTGGCAATTCAGAGCTTTTAATGCTGCGGATAATCGGTTTTGGGAGCCAACAGTATGCCCGCGGTTTCTGGCCCAGTCACTCCAACTCGTAAAGAGTTCTATAGCCTGGATCTCTGCCTTCCCCTTGGGAAATTTCTCGCAAAGGAAGAGGAAGACTGGGTTGTTTGCCTCAAAGCGCTCGATACTTGCTCGGGCAACACTTTCGATCGAGCCAGACCAAAGAATACGCCTCTTCATTGCTTCAACGTTCAGTTCCCAAGCCCAAGCGAAGATACCTGGTAGCTCGTTTCGCAGTTTCTCGCTGAGGTCTTCGTCCCGATGCTGTGGTTTGTTTTTGAACTGGACCACTGTTAGCCGCCGGTCAAGACCCTCGCTACCATCGGGAACAGGGAGAAACTGGTTATAGCTCCTGACTACCTTGACGCCCAAGCGTATTGTTGTGCTGTCGCGGTAGAGCTTCCGAACTTCCACGGGTTCGTTGGATACCACCTTGTTATAGACCCCCACGTTTTCCAGAAACCCTGACGAATCGTGATCTATAGCTAGAGTTTTGTCCACCAGTGCGGCCAGACCTTGGGCCGACTTGAAGGTCTCTGGGCTGGCTGGACCCACATTCTCGTCCCCCACCAGAGCACCCAGGATATCGAGAAAGGTGCCCTTACCTGTTCCCTTAGCGCCGAATAGGTCCAGACTCTTTTCAATTCCTGACTTACGGTCCTGAGGTACAGGCAAGATAGCGTACTTCAGCCAGGCCTGCAGCAGCTTAATAACTTCTCGGTCGTCGCCGGTAGCTTCCTGTAGAAAGGCTAACCAGATTGAGCAGTGAGCGTGGGGGTCAAAAGCGTAGGGCAGGACTGAAGTGAGACGGTCGAGCGGCTCATGCTTGTCTGTAAATTCGCCGCTAACGAGATCAAGTGTTCCATTGCTGAAAGCGAGTTTAGTTTCGGGACACCAAACTTTCACTATCAAGCGGGAAGTTAGCTCGCGCACTAGGGAATTAAGCTGCCCGTTGCTGTAGTCTTGCCAGCCTTGAGCATCCATGAACTGCATGAGTTCTGCTTCGAAGCAATTCTTGCACTGAGGTTGCCAACGATTGCCTTGCCACTCGTACCAGCCTAACGCCGGGCGATAAGCCCACCGTTCCTTGAGGACAGACCAAGCCATTAGCGCCTTGATATGACTGGTCGGCTCGCCAATATTGAGACATAACCGGCGACTCTGTCCTTTACCTTTGGGTACTAGCGATGGGCGGGCATTAGCTCGCAGTACTCGATAAGCTTCGGGCCCGTGCCTCACAATAAAATCGTCAACCCCGTTCTTGGCACCATCAACCTCGTTAGGTAGGTCTACAAGATGCGGTCTGGCTCCTCTACGGTATAAGTCCCGTGCTCGATGAAACAGCGCCGCCTTGACAGCATTGTTAAAACGCCAATCGCTATCAAAAGCCTGATTCACCCGGCGGTTGGGCCAAACTAAGTCCTGTAATTCGGGCAGTGGTCGACTTTCTTCGAGCTTATACAGGTGTTGTAAGTCCGTTGGGTCGAATGGATCCTCTAGCAGCTGTGCAGGCTCCTGCACCTGCTCAACCAGTCGAGGCTCTTTATCTAACCACCCCCAAACCCCGCTATAACCAATAGCTGCAATGCCATGGCTGCAGAGGGCATCAGCCTTTTTTTCACCTTCGGTCTCATCGAGATCGTGCTTAGGTGACTTAGCCACCCCTGGCCAGTTTTCCAGAAGCTGCGAGAAGTAGGGTCTATTACCCTGATTTTTAGGGCTGAGGTACTTCGGTGCTCCCTCAGGCCGACCACCAAGGTAATCAGGCTTTAAACGCAGAAACGGTTTACCGTCACTGCGTTTAATTAAATTGCCATGGATGTCCCTGTAAAGGAAGAGTAGGCCAGGCTGATCGATACCGACCAGTTGTTTAGCGGTAGCTTTATCTACGGAGCGGTGCCCGGTTTGAGCAATCTGGCTATCACTTAAGCCGGAGGAGCGTAGATCCTGGTAATGGTGTTCGGCAAGACGTTGCCTTGCGACAGACAAGGGAGCAGGTGTATGAGGCGATGTTTGAGAATCGACAACAGAACTGCTTGCCCTATGTGGGCAAGAATCGTCTAGACTAGGCATATATAGTTTAGATGTGTGATCCGGAGCATCCCGCGGTGGAATGCAGTCCGCTCCGGGTTTACAGGTGAAGCGTCTCCAGTGGCAACTGGTGGCGCTTCCAGTTTTTCGGCCTTAACAAATCCTCGCTGACCGCTAATCCTCCGTTTGAAATCTCGATTTTAAGCAACTCGCACTGAATATCCGGCTGCTCGACTAAAAAGCGTACACCTATAAGTCCATCTTTGGATCGTTTTTTTTAGATTTTTTGGCTCAATTTCTGCCTACAAGAGCATAGTTCTGGGGCACCAAGATAATCTTAATGTGCCGTGCCCCAGAACTAAATTTGATGTAGTAGAGCGAGAAATCACCGCTCAAATTAAAAGTTCTGGGGCACGAGTAATTTGCATAAGAAGCAATTTTCGAGCAGTGAATTCAGACAGAAAAAATAGCCCTACAGGCAGCCTGAACGGATTTGAGAGGATATCAAAAGGATCTACTATCTCTATTCATATTTGAGAGAGCACTTGTGCTAAGCGCGATGAATAATGAGCCATTTTTCTAGCAACGGCTCAATGTAAAGTATTAGCCAGACCTAAGACGACTCCCAGATTTGCATAGTCGAGTCTGAGTGATTGAGTAGATAGCTCCTAGCTGTGCTGGTAGGACAGTAAATGTTCTTACCTAGCCATCTACACCGCCTGAAGTAGCTAGTGAATCACCTGATTAAACTTGAGGAGTTATTGTCCCTAGAGGGATACCTGACTGAGGCTAAGCATTAGACTTTGTGAAGAAATGTAGAGTGACCTGTACTTCAGGCTGGGTTGTAGTTATGCTGCTAGCAGCCTAAAACAGGCTTGCACCAAAACAATAAACACTGCCTAGCCCCTTAAGGAAGGTCGTAGCCACACCCGAAAGCCAAAAAGCTTGGAGGTCTATTGCTGCGGCCTTAGTCTCTTTGGAGGAAATTTATGAACCACAATTAACTAACTTGATTCTCTGAAGTTCTCAACAGAAGTTGTGCAGGAGTCACTTGGATAACACTTGCACAAATTTGGTAACTTTCGTAAGATTCATTTAGGTTAATACCATTAGGTTAATACCATGAGCCTATCCAGTTCTGGCACCCCTTGTCTCTAATGTGTAACCACTCAAGAGAATGAGCCTTCAAAGGGTTTGAGTGGCCTTAGCAAAGCTTTGATCACCGATGCCAGTAGCTGCCTAAGACACAGGCTTTCGTTTGCTATGGCAGCAGAGTAGATGACCCTAGCTGCTTGGATTAAAAACAGGACTTGGTCTTAGGTACCGATTGGACTTAGTTAAGTGTGCCAGCTGAAAAGAGCCTTTTTCTTTAGACTTAAGAGGATTTATGCACGATCGTCATTTTGGATACGTACGAGTATCTAGCCGTGAACAGGCCCAGAACTCAAATGCTTTAGCGCAGCAAACTGCAAGAGTTAAAGAAGCAGGTGTTGAGCGCATTTTCACTGACGTTGAGTCAGGAGCGAGTGTTGAACGCCCAGCTTTCAAAGAACTCCTCAACCTAGTTCGTGAGGGCAAGGTCGAAACAATTATCGCTACTCGCTGGGATAGATTGACCAGAAACGAAGCACTGTATCTGCAGCTGAAAAAGCTACTGCAGGACTCCAACGTCAAGTTGAGATTGTTGGACCAAGGAGAGGTAGATTTTTCAACAGCAGCAGGAGAACTCAGCGCTGATATGCAGGCAATCTTCGCTGTACACGAACGGCGGATGCTGCGGGAACGGGTCACACGAGGCTTTGAACACCGCCGAAAAAAGCGAGCAGCAGCAGCAAGAGCTCCCTGGGGCTATACAACCGTTAAAAGTTACAGTGGGGCAATTCAGACTGACAAATACGTTTTAGACGACAGACCTTTTCTATGCTTGCTCGAGGAGAGACCTGAGAATTATTTAGAGCTATACAGCGAACCGGATAGTTCTGAGCGTCTAGCTAGTAGGAGCAAAGCTCAAATCGCTCGTGAAGCAGTTGACGTTTTTTTAAGCCTAAGACGGCCTAGACAAGTCCTGAAATACTTGCACAGCCGTTATGGAGTGCCCAAGCAAGCCAAGACCAAGCTCGTGCCTGTCATGATTGAGGAGATAGAAGATGAGGCAGCATTTTAAGGAAGTCCGAACAAACTTAGTCCTCACTGAGCAATTGCTCTTTTGGAGTTACGGTGGTGATCTTAGAGATTGGCTGAATAACCCTGTGCTTCAAGGGCATACGGTTTATCACAAGTCTAAAAACAGACGCAGGCAGGACCCCAGTGCATGGGAGATACATCGTGATACTCATCCTGACCAGCGATTAATTAGCGATGAGGAGGTTGCTGAGATCAAGGCGATTCTCAAGCAGAACTCCAGAAATATAGGCCAGGTCAAGGGGGCCAACTTTGCTCTGACTGGACTAGTCTTCTGCGGTCAGTGTGGCTATAAGTGTGTGCTCAAGCGTACTGCGGAACACAGCTACTACGGGTGCAGGCATTCGGGAGGGGGATGCAGCAATCGTAAGTGCGTGAGGTTGGAGAAAATAGACCAAGCTATCGTTAATGCCTTGTTTACACGAGCGCTTTCTACTGGCCAGGAACCTGAGAACTCATTGCAAGAGCAGAGTCAGCCAGCTGGGTTAACAACTTTAGAGAAGATATTAGCCGACCTCGAGAATGTACCGGGTTATGCCTCTATCCCTTCCCTTAGGGCTACAAAAGATGAACTGACTGCAAAAATAGAGAGAACTAAAGCCTTGGCAAAACAGGAGCTTACTTTAGACGGAACAGCTGAGTACATCATCTCTCACCCGACGGCTAAGAACATCAATTTCTGGCGTACACGCACAAAAGAAGACCGAGAAGTGATTTATAGGAAGCTTGTGAATAGGGTGACTATTCTAGGCGGCGAAGTGATCTTACCGGTGAGTTTGAAGGTTTAGTGCTTGTCCAGTTGTTTAGTAGGAGAAGGAGTTGAACATGGCTGAGTTTGTGCGGAGACAATTTCATAAAGCTGTTGATAGCTTTATTAAGGCAGAGAAAGAGGTACTGAAAACCTGGCAGCCAGCCTGCAACTGTCCCACACCTGGTCAGCGTTTGGAATGTCAAAGCTGTTCTGGCTGTCTTGAACTAGGGTCACTCATCCAAAGGCAACTGCATCAGCCTCCCGAGCAAGTTTTTCCGACCGCTTGGGCTCCGATCATTAAGCTTCCACACGCTAGTACAGTTAAACAACAGTGTATAGCTCTGTACATTCAAGGGCATCCTCCAGGGAAGATTCGTGAGCTAACAGGAGTTCCTGCTCAAACTGTGTTCAGTTGGGTTCTGCAGTCTGGGCTGAAACAGCAGTGTTTGCAACTACTAGAGCAGGGCAACAAGCCTAAACAGATTCAAGAGATAACAGGAGTTTCGATAAAGCTGATTAAGCGTTGGGCAATTAGCCCGAGCAGGAGCCGCAAATCCAAGTACCTGGATGAGTTGAAGCAACGCTGCGTGTCGTTATATCGAGAAGGAAAAACAATGCTTGAAGTTGCGCGGCTGACTGGCGTACCTGCTCAACGGGTGAAGGATTGGGCTAAGAAAGCAGGTGTTCGGGGGGTAAACACTGGTGGTCGTCCCTCTATGTACTCACAGGAAGTCAAGCAAGACTGCCTTCGGTTAAGAGCTGAGGGTAAGAGCTGCAATCAAATTGAAGAGTTGACAGGTATTAATGCTGAAACTGTTTACAAATGGGTGAGGAAAAGTTGCATGAAGCTATCCTCAGAAGGAAAGAATCCAGATGAGGTTGCAAAACTTACTGGGGTTGATGTAAAGCTTGTCAGCAGGTGGCTGAAGTCGAAGTTTTGAGTTAGACCCATTGCACCCCGAGCAGTAGGTCTAGTCCCTTAAACTCTCTTATCGTGGAAGTTTTGGGATTTTTTGAAGTTTTAAGCAAACCTTCCTAAACTTGCACGAGACAGTAGTTCCCGTTGTTACGTTCCTTCGTCTCAACCTTCATAAACACCAATTGCTCGGTTTTAGAATGGCTCAGCAATTGTTACTTGACTTCTTCAAGGTTCTTGTTGACCTCCTGCTCAGTTTAAAACAGCAGTTCGTCTTCCTCTGCTAGTTTTGTTGTCTTAAACACCCGTCACACCAATTGCTCAAACAGTTGCGCTCCGGCGTTTCCAGCAGTGATATCAATGGCATTCATCAGCCGTTCCTCACTTGACATCGGCTCCGCGCAAACAATGTTCGCTGGGATATGATGCCTCACCACTTAGAGGAAGAACTTTGCTTGGTTATTAGGCCGGTATCACGCTTAAACAAGGATTACGAGCACCTGTCCCAGATGAATGAGGCAATTGTTTTTGCTGGGCGTTTGGCTCATTCTGCGTTGTTTCGTCTCCTCTACAATTACTTCACAAATCAGCTATAGCTTGCTTAAACCACACCCCCTAATTATTCCTTTTGTCAACCTGCGGAATGTCGGTACTAAACAAGACATCACAGGGTGAAGCAAGAAAAAGTATTCGTTGCTCATCCATCACTATCGCGGAGATTTTCGTTTACCCCCGCAAGGAAAAGGATTGCAGATGATTACCCAGGTTGGGCTGCGATCGGCTAGATTGATAGAGCAAAATCCGGCCTGAGCGCCAACCAGAACGTCAGAGAGGTGTTGTATGAAAGACCGGGACTATACGTTGATTCTTGACAAGAGCGGCAGCATGTCTATCTGCGATCGAGCAGGTGGAAAAAGCCGCTGGGACGCTGCTCAAGAATCGACTCTGGCACTGGCGCGGAAGTGTGAGCAGTTTGACCCAGATGGAATTACGGTTTATTTGTTCTCCAGTCGGTTCAAACGCTATGACGATGTGACTTCCAGCAAGGTAGAACAGATCTTCATGGAGAACGATCCCGTCGGAAACACCAATCTGACTGCGGTGCTGATGGATGCTGCGAACAACTACTTCCAGCGCAAGGCTGCCGGAAAAACGAAACCAGCAGGTGAAACAATTCTGGTTGTGACGGATGGCGCACCGGACGATCGCCGATCGGTGGTGGAAACGATTATCGAAGCAACGCGCCGGATGGAGCGAGATGAGGAATTGGCGATCTCGTTTATCCAGGTAGGGACGGATTTTGAGGCTACCAAGTTTCTTAACGCATTGGATGACCAGTTGGAAGGCGTGGGGGCCAAGTTCGACATTTGTGACACGATCACGATGGATGACATGGCGGATATGAGCCTCGCGGAAGTATTGACGAATGCAGTGGGCGATTGATATGGACGCGGTGGATAAACTGCTTGCCGATCTCAAAGCCGAAGCGGAAAAGCCAGAAACAGCGCAGACAAACTCAACTTCAGTCCGATCGGATACGGGGGCAACAGATACAGGGGCAATGGTGCGATCGCTTGATACCCTGTTGCAGGATCTTGATCAGGACACCCGGCGATCTGTCCAGACGAAATTGCTGCACCACTCGACTAAACCTGCCACCCGCCCAGTTCCGTCAAGCAGCCCCGTTGAATCTGGATCAAATCCCTTGCTGGCAGAGATGAAGTCTCGGTATGAGGAACGCGATCGGGCAGCGGTGATGCAGCAACAGCAGGAAATCCAGGCTGCCGAGCAACGGCGGCAAAAACAAGCGCAGGAGAAGCAGCGACGACTGGAAGAACTCCGGCTCAAGCGGCGGGCGGAACTTTCTGAGCAAGCGCAGGCATGGCTAAAGCAATTTGATCCCCGATCGACCGAAGGAGGCTGGTTTGAAGAGTTTGCTTGCGGATATGAGTCGCGGTTGGAAGCGGCGATCGACTACCTGGAGGCGCTACACTCCGTTGGCGGTCAGCCTGGTTGAGGCGATGTTGCGGAACCAGGAAGCGCAGCAGGAAGCAATGTTATCTTGCTGAGCCGGTTGCTGGGGCAGAGGAGACGCAGGGCGAGGGAGCCAGATAGCAGATTTAGAATATGGATGAACGGTGAAATTCTACACCGCATAGATAGAAGTGTATGAAACGAGCCGTGTATATAGCTACAGCCAAGAGGATTAGGACATAGAGTAGAAGAGAAGCCTTTCTACGCTCCCGTGTCATGGCCAAGCCCTATAGCCTTGATTTACGTCAAAAAGTCATCGACGCTATCGGCCTATGTATAGAAATGGAGAAATTTTGGTCGCTAAGGCTGGAACCCTTGTAGAGAGAAGCTTCTGGCGGCTCAATTCCACTTTTTGGCGAATCAGCCGTACTTGAGCCTATGAAAGTTCAAATACGGCTGATTCCCTCTGCTCCAACTCAAAGTTTCAAGTTAAGTCTTAAGCCCGTTACAGCCCTGGGCTAGACCTGGACTAAACGACACATTTTACATCTTTAGTACAGCTTGAATATAATGCGTTTGAGCCTGCCTGTATTCCTGTTTGCACATTTGCTTTGAAGAAAACAAACAATAAAGACCAGGTTGGTACTTATATTAAGCTTTCAGAGTTTCGAGGATTGGTTTAGCTGGTTGAAGTAATCCAGCCTCAATTAGCACCAAGACTGCATTGCTAGCTGCCTTCTGATATGTAGCATTTGACCATTTGGCAAGTAATTGACTCTCCTCTCGCTTGGTCTCAAAAAAAATTCTTAGGTCTGAAGGTTTAATTATTAAGTCAAATTGCTTCAGCTTATCCAGCAAAGTCTCGGTGATCAATTCCCGCAGTAGTCGGTGTTCGAGCAGAATAGAAAACAACACCGTGAAGCGCCGAACATCAGCATTCCCAGTTGCAATCAACTTGATCTAGTCAGGTGAAAGCTTTTCTAAGCGTTTACAGATTGTTTGAAAAACGCCTTTTACTCTACCTATTAGTTTGATCATGAGCTTTCGAGGTTCTCGCCAATCAGGGCGTTAGAGACCTGGACTATTGGAAACTCTCCTAGAAATAGAGATTAGGTTTTGATTAGTTGGTTTCTCAAGCTACTTTTTCTAATCTAGACCTATTGCACCCCGACCAATAGGTCAGCTCAAGCTTCTTCGTTGTACTGATTTCAGAGTTTATAGATTGAAAAAGGGCAGAGTAACTTTCCCTAGTTTGCGTTCAGAGAAAGTAAACTAGGGATGTTGCGAATCAGTTAAGGTACATCATAGCTAGTGTAAAAGTGAGCGAAACCTCGCTGACTCTCATTCTACAAGTAGAATGTTAATGTATTGCGCAATAACCTTAGTGTGGGTTCTAGCTACTCTAAATTTCATCGCCGACCTATTTCGTGACCGACAGAGAACAGCTACTAACCCTTTTCGAACTCACAACTGGTGAACTTTAGTGTCTGGCAATTCTCGGTAGTTGTCTGAGCTACGGTGTCTGGGACTCCATCAGGGATTTTTACAGTTACTTCTACCGATTCATCACATTAACCCCTTAAAAGCTTCACCATCCGATACCGCTAGAGCCAAATAACTGCTGCAAAGCCTTTTCTTCTGCTCCGTCTAGCTGCCACTCCAGTTTGTATAAACCATTCTTGAAGTGAGCATCCTCTCCCGTTGCAGGACCCTCATAAATTTTTCCTAACTGCTCAACAATGGAATGGCGATCGCCACTACGACAACCTAAAATGTCTGCCACCATTTCTTCCTCCCATTCTGCTGTTTCCCCATCAATACATTTACGAATGAGACGCAGTGCAGTCTGAGAAACAGTTTGCTCGTAGTAGTGATTTTTGAAGAGAGCTCGAAGTTGAGTTGCGTTCTCACCATCAATGGCGTACATCAAGTCCCATGCATCTGCTCCATCTATCACTGTCACTAAGTCTCCAGTACCCCGTGACACATCTAAAATTGTCAGAATTGTGCTTTCATCATCGCCGCTGGTATAACCATTAAACAAGCCTCGAATCATTCGTATCTTTTGTGTTGTTGAAGCAGCAGTAATCTGTTCTCTAGCCATGCTGCGGACTTGATCGTCATCGTACGCTTCTGCAGGCTTATCCATTTCAGGTCGCAATGACTTAGTAGGCAGATTGTTGATTTCAGAGAGGCTATCAGACTGTGTAACGTCGCCCTCTAACTTTCCGTTTTTGGAGCGATATGGATCGTTGGCAGTCTTACCGCTGAATACTAACTCCTCTGCTCGCTGCCAGGTATCTGCCCGTTCTGCAGCCATGTCAGCTTTAAACCAGAGGCGCATGGATGCATCTTGAACCAGTTGAGGCATCAACCACGTTATCGCACCGTCAGGAATTCCCAGCTTTTTCACCATGTCGCCGTTCATTTCTTGAGCAGCATTATCAAAGACGCCAGACATTGACATAAAGTCAGCGCGGAAGTTGTCAAGCTTGGCTTCAGGAAAGTGGCTGTAATAACTATTGAATACCCACGTCTCTGATCGTGGCAGATCGTAACGAATGTGAGCTTTCATGGCGGCAGTAAGCGACACTACTACGTCATTGACGCGACCTGCTGCCCAGCCAAGAATTCCGCCTGGGAGCATACCAGACCCACCAGTAGCTGCTCCAGCAGCTAAGACACCCCCAACAGTCATTACAGCTTGTTGCCATGTTGATCCCTGTCTACTACGAGCTTCCTTGAAAGCACTAAGCCAGTGTTCTTCTACTTTTTTGCCCTCATCAAAGGCTTTAAAGTTATCCTCATAGATTTTGTCGAAGTAGAGAACTGAGGCCATAACAAAGCTGGGGTAGTAGAACGTGTTGCTGGCAGCGAATTTCAGTTCATTCTCAGTCACATAGCTATAAACCTTGGCAAACCAGTAGCGGTAGTCTCTAATGCATTCTTGACCAAGAAAGTTTTTGGTCACTAAAGACTCCGCTCTTGACTTCTGAGTTCTCAATGCTGCCTCGGCATCTTGGCGTCGTTGGTTGTAAACCGCTTCATTCTCGACAATATTCTTGTTTGGAGGATTGGTCTCAGAGCGTACTGGCGGTTCACCTAGTAGGTTTCCCATCTCCCGCCAAGTGGGTTCAGCCCCAGGTTCACTGCCACCATTCTGATTGCTAGTGTCATTCTGGATAGTCGTATTGTTCTGACTGGTAGGATTATTGCTTCCTGGTTGCTGCTGTCTGTAGATGCCTGGTATGGTGTTGACTGTAATATCTCTAACCCCTTGCTGAGGCTGAACTCTACCTGTCTGCTGCAATACATGAGTCAACTCATGGGCTGTCAGGTCGGAGATGCTGGGTGACTTGACAGCTCCAAAATAAATATCATGACCGTGAGTAAATGCTGGTGCCTCTAACCCCTGATTCATCTGCACTGCTGCGCTATCGGTATGCACCCGTACCTGGCTAAAGTCAGCAGCAAAGTGCGGCTCCGCTAGCGTTTTGGTTTCTGGTGTGTCCTGTGTTTGAGTATGCCGCTGGATATGAGCCGTTGCAGTAGATTCAGAAATTGCAGTACCAGGTGTAGGTTGAGGGGTAATATCAGGATGAGACGGTATTGCAGCGGAATCAGAAACCTGAGTTGGAAGCGTAAAGCCAGAGACATTCGGTGACTTCTGCCGAATACTGATACGATCGCTCATCCTGTTTTCTCCTTGCAGCCTACGTGAAGTAGTAGCTCACTTGCTAACTTAATGCGACACCGTTGATGGTAGAGTTGCCGCCACAGACAATTTAGCTTCAGTTGGTTGAAAATGGTATTCGACAAATGGGAAACTTTGAAGGAAATACTTTTTTTCCTGACTATCAATATTTAATAGGCAGTCAATTTGAATTGGTAGCCAAAGAAGTTCGTCCAGGCTTTCGGTATGAGACTTATAAAAAAATCAATAGATAGGCAGCTGCCGAAACGGGAGCATCGGTTGGGGGTGGGGCTAGTCTTCCTCTTTCAGTATGGCGAGATGAAAATAGCCCACTGATGTTTTTTGGTTACGCTGAGAAGTCTTGCCTGTTTACTGTTAATCCAAAGACCAGTACAACACTTTAAAATACGGAGGATCTATTATGCCGTCCCCGTTTTTCAATAAACTGCGTAAGTCTTACTCGGTACTTACCATTGAAGAGTCGGTCGAAACTCGGTTTACTATTCTTCTAGAAGGTTGGCAGCGGAAGCCAGCCGAGCCTATGGCGAAGCAGTTTTTCAGAATTGCTTCGTCATAGGGCTGTTGCCAAGTGTCTTATTGGGTGGTGGACATTGGGTGGAATAGGAAACTGTCAAGCCCCCTCTATAGATTTCAGAAGTTCTAACCCTTAGATTCATCTAAAACTTTCTTAATAAGCTCTAGAAGCTGGGGCAGATTGTTGGCTAAAGCCTTCTTGGGCTCGGTTTGCCTTTGTTTCTCTGGCTGTGCCAACCAGGCCTTCAGCTCGGTGGCCGCCTTAATTAGATGATGTTCAGCTTTGGAAACCCTAGCAGATGCTAGGGTTTTCTGTTTCTCAACATTCAGATATCGGTGTACCTGGTGCCAACTTTTTCCAATGATTACTTGGAGTGCTGGCTTTAGCGCCTTTTCACCTCTGGCTGGTCTCCCAGCACGTTCGACGTAGCCCGCTCTCCTCAATCGGTCTGCTAGCGTCCGCACCTCTGCAGGTGTGTAGTCCCGGCGTTGTTCATTTTCAGCTACCTCAATTGCAAGTGCCCGCTCTGTCTCTACTTCAGCATCAATGTTGAGCACACGAACTGGAATACCATCCGCGAACCAGCTCTCAAAATTCTTAGGTTGTCTTTCTTGCAGCAGTTTGAGGGCGGCTAAACGATGGCCTCCTGCTAGCAGCCGACCCGTCTTGTCTACCACTAGTGGTTCTAGTAAGCCGAGATGGGTAATTGACTCAGCCAGAGCCTCAACGTGTTTGGAACTCAGCTCTCGGGTATCTGTGTGGCGAAGCTGAATCTGGGAGAGTGGCAACCTTGAGCGCTCCTCCCGCTCTCGATTGGCCCGTTCCTCGGCAGCCTGATCCGAGGCATGCATATCAGCAACAACAGCTTTAGTTGTTGCCAGGCGTTCCGTACTGCTCCGTCGTCTAGGCATCTTTAATCCAATCAGCGATAGCCATCAAGTCTTTTGCCCCTTTACAGGTAGGAGCATATTGCATCAAAGGTACACGGTCAGCAGCAGCCAGAGATAAATTTGTATCCTGATGGACCATCATTCGGGGAGTGCTCGGATGTGCCTGGTCCAGAAGGTCCTCTAATTCCTTGTCCAGTACCCGACGCAGATCAATACGAGACATTACGATGGCCCAGCGAGAAGGCCCTTTACGTTTTTTCGCCTGGTAAGTCTCTAGCTCTGCTAGGACACGACCTGCCCCAATAATTGCCAAAGGGTGTGAGTCGGTTACTGCCAAGGCCACTGTACTGGCGACCAGTCCTAACCTTTCTAAGTGCTCGTCCCCAGGAGGGCAATCTATTAAGGCAATATCGTAGTCAAGGGGCAGAAGAACCTCAGCTAAGTCTTCAGGATGCAAAGACTGAATATGACGGCTGCTGAGTTCTGGACCGCCAGGCAAAACGTGTAACATCTCAGTTGACTGCAAAGGAACCGGTGAATTGCCCTTAAGCAATTCGGCACTTCCTGGAGCAGTAGGGTTCACACCTAACACGAACCCTGCATTACTCTGTGGATCCAAGTCGACCACCAAGACTCGATTACCTTGGTTCGCTAGAACAGATGCCAATCCGCAAGCAATTGTGCTCTTACCTACACCTCCCTTTCTAGCTGCGACCGCAATGGTCCTCATACGCTTTCCTCGCTGGAACCTCAATGCTTGAATCAGTTGCTTTATCTGCGGTTCAAATTCTAGGGGTACTCGTATCAGCTTTGAGCTACGCCCGCTTGCCTTACGTCCCATGCAAAAAGCAGTCAACCGTAACCAGCAACATAAACGGTTAACCACTTTTTGACAAGCACTTGCACTTCAGGTTCTTTGGTTATCGAAGAACCTTCTACCGAGTTCACCCTATTGCGCGAACAGCACTGAACCACCTACCAAGTGGTGAACTTACTATCGTCAGCTGGGGGCTTCAGGAGCCGGACATGAACTGGTTGTAGGCCGAGTAGTATTAGCCTGCTGTTCCAAACTCTGCTTCAACGGTCTGGTTGAACAATCGAACGATCGTTACGATCTGATCGGCATCATTGTCCTTAAACATGCCATCTAAGCCGTCAGGATGGGCCTCGGTAAAGGGAGGCTCGTAGAGAATACCGGGGTCCATGACACCGTTCTGAGTTAGGTAGTCGATGATGGTTTCGACGAAGCGGATCTGATTGGCGCTGAAGTTGTTGCCCTCTAGATACCGAGCAAAGGCTTGCTTGGCAGAGTTGCGGTCTAGCCCTACCAGTTCGCGGATGAAGCGCTTCAGGCTCAAATCTTTGCCAAAGACCTTTTCAAATTGCTCTCGGCTCTCAATGGCATCTGAACCGAAGAGCATGTCCTCCAGAGCCTCCAAATCGGATTCGGTCAGTGAGGCATTTCGCTTCAGCTTGGCGATCGCTACATGATTCTCGTTAGCTCGAATGTAGGCTTCAACTTTCTTGCGGTACTGATAGGGACTGAAGCCAGTTTGTTGATTGGGAACGCCTACTTCCCGCACTTCTGCCATCTGATCTTCAAAGTTGGTGTAGACAATGCGCTGCTCCTGGCGATCGATAAACTTGATGAGATCGCGCAGATGGAGTCGCACGTAGTCAATCAGCCAAGGGGTTACGTCTGTCCACCAGTCTTCTGCTTGAACTTCTTCAATCAGAGAGAGTTGATCCTTGACCATTGGGATTTCTCGCTTCGCTTCAAGCTGGCTGAGGAGATCTCGCACCTGGTCACGGAGCCGTACAAAGTCGTTGGTTCGTTTCAGGATTGCAAGTTGCAGCTTGAAGCAGAGCAGGTCAAATTCTTTCGCAAGGCGATCTTCAGACAGAATCCCGTTAGGGAGAGTCGCTAGAGAACTAGCGATCGTCTCTGCATCTTCTTCATTGAGCTGCTCCCACCGATCTCGATTCGAGAATTCCTCGACCTGTTGAAGATGGCAGCGCACCAGGAAGTTGTCCCGCTCCATTGTCGAGACATGCTGGTGGAGGTCGTTGAGAAGTGTCGATCGCAGTTCGCTTTGGTCTCGATCAGACAGTTCCTGTTGGTTCAGGAGTTGAGCCAGCTCTAATCGAGCTTTGACGAGGCGACTGGTGAGGGTTTCGGGTAACTTCTGATTGGCTTCGGGGATGGTTTGCTTGAAGAAATCGAAGTTGCCACAGAGGTCAAAGACAAGAAACTCGGTCTTATGATCGTCTATTCCAAAGAGGTTGGTGCAGAGGCGAGTGCCGCGCCCAATCATCTGGTTGAATTTGACCCGTGAGTAGACAGGCTTGAAAAAGACCAGGTTAACGACTTCGGGGACATCAACGCCGGTATCGAGCATATCGACGGAGGCAGCGATCGTTGGTTCTTTGGCAGCAGCCGAGAAATCATCCAAAATGCTCTGAGCGTAGGAAATGTCGCTATGAATAACTTGGGCAAACTTGCCTCTATAGTGAGGGTAGTTAGCGTCAAATCGTTCGACGATAAACTCAGCGTGCTTTTTAGTGCGGGCGAAGATAATAGTCTTGCCGAGGCGATCGCCTCCTTCGACTTTTAGCCCCCGATGCATCAGCAGTTCTAAAGCCTGATCCACTGTGTTGATGTTGAACAACCACTGATTCAGGGCAGCGGCATTGACCTGGTCAGGAATGGCTCCGGTTTCGTCGTCTCGAAACTTCTCTTCGTATTCTTCCTGTTCTTCGCGAGTAAGGTCAGAGTATTTGACTCCAGTACGCAGGAACTTGAAGGGAACGTCTACACCACTTGCAGGAACCAGATAGCCATCTTTAACCCCGTCTTCGAGTTCGTAGGCAAAGGTGGGGTTGCCTTTCTCTAGTTCAAAGATGCGGTAAGTGTCGCGGTGAACTTCATCGCGTGGGGTGGCGGTCAAACCGACCAGCAGGGCATCAAAATATTCAAATAGGGCGCTGTATTTCTTGTAGATCGATCGATGGGCTTCGTCTACAATCACCAGGTCAAAGTGCCCAGAGCCAAAGATGCGCCCGTTCCCGTCTACCCGGTTGATAAAGTTGAGCATTGTGGGATAGGTGGAGAGAACGACATTGGCGCTCTCAACGGCTTTATCTTTGGTGAGATCGATCGGGGTGACAGAGGGCAGATGAGTTTTGAAGGCGCGGAAAGCCTGAGTCAGAAGGGCAGTGCGATCGGCCAGAAACAGAACTCGCTTCACCCAGTTGGCGCGAATCAGCAGGTCAACTAGGGCGATCGCTGTTCGTGTCTTTCCGGTTCCGGTTGCCATCACCAGCAGGGATTTGCGGCTCTTTTTCTGATCAAACGCTTCGGTGATGCGGCAAATCGCTTCAGTTTGGTAGCTGCGCTCGACGATCGCTGAATTGATTTGCACCAAATGAAGTCGCTTGCGGCTGGTGCGGCGAAAGATTAGCCGTTCGAGTTCGTCTTTTCTGAGGAAGCCTTGAACGTTGCGCGGCGGGTAGCTCTGGTCATCCCAAATCCAATGCTCGTAGCCGTTGGAGTAGAAGATGATGGGACGTTGGTTGAATTGAGCTTCTAAGCAGTTGGCGTAGAGTTCGGCTTGTCGTTTGCCAACTTTGGGGTCTGCAGTGGTACGTTTGGCTTCGACCAGGGCGAGGGGTTTACCGTCATCGCCCCACAGCACATAGTCCACATAGCCCTTGCCTGTTGGGTTGGGCATTCCTTGAACTTCGTATTCTGTCCAGTTGGGCTGATGAATATTCCATCCGGCTTCTTTGAGCAGGATATCGATCAGGTAGCGGCGGGTGTCAGCTTCGCGATAGTCGTGGGTGTCAGGAACGGTTTCGTTCTGCTGCTTGAGGGCAGCAATTTCAGCTTGGAGGGCTGCGAGCTGCTGCTCGGTTTGTTGCTGCCGCTCTTCGGCAATGCGGCGCATCTCCTCTGCCTGGGAAAGCTGGGTTTCTAACGCTTGAAGCTGTGGCAGAGAGAGATCTTGGCTAGCGGTCTGCGGTTGAGGAACTAGGGCACGATCGAAGTTTAGAGCGGGGATGGTTTTGCCGTCTTTGGCGTAGTAGCGACAGAGCCAGTAGAGAAAGTGAAAGAGTTCTTCAACAATATGGAGCGCATCTCGCCCAGCAATGCTTGTGGAGTCGTGAACGGCAAGATTTCCGACTTTATGAATGCTACGAACCTTCTGAAAAAGTCCTGGTTTCAGGTTGTCTTTGAAGGTCTGCTCGTGGATGAGGGCAGCCAGGGTGTTGTCGTTCGGGTTATTGGCGTAGGGAAGCTGGAGGTAGGGATCGTTGGCATAGAGCCAGTGGACAGCTTGCTCTAGGGTGAAGCGGACATAGAAGCAACTGGCACGAGGGGCAGAATAGACCAAACTCTCGGCTTGGGTGGCATGTTTGAAGAGTTCGGGTTGGCGATCGCGCAAGAAATCGAAGTTGGATGCCATTACCCTCTCCAGAGATTGCTCTTACTGCAACATTCCCAATTGTGAGAGGAAAACCGTGAACTTACGGGGAGGCAAACTTGACGTCTTCGTAAAGGTCTGCGATCGCCCCTTCAAAGTTGATACTTTCCAGCCGAAAGTTCTGTTTGTCGGTGTAGAACTGCAATACCCATAGCCCTGTTTCATTGCGGCGGAAGCATTCAACTCGCTGACGTTTGGAATTGATTAAGACATATTCTTGCAGGCTGTCTAGCGCCTGGTAATCGGCAAATTTATCGCCTCGATCGAACGCTTCAGTTGAATTGGATAAAACTTCGACAATTAGGCAAGGAAATCGCTTCTCCAGCGGAGTCTCTCGATCGCGAGGGTCGCACGTCACCATCACGTCGGGATAAAAATACCGATTGAGTGATTCAATTCTGGCTTTCATGTCAGACATGTAGACTCGACAACCAGAACCTCGAACGTGACTGCGGAGGAGCACAAACAAATTTCCAGCAATCGTCACATGAGCATCGTTTGCCCCAACCATCGCGTAGATTTGCCCGTTAATGTATTCATGCTTGATGAGGCTATGCTCCTCCATCTGGAGGTATTCTTCAGGATTGAGGTAAGGCTGTGGGGAAGCAATCATCAGCAAACCTTTCCTTCTAGCAACGTTTCAATCCTTTGCCACTGATCTGTCTCTATTTTGGCATCCTAGCAAGATCGCCCCTACCTTCCCAATCTAAAGCTCTCCCCGAAAAGCTCTTTGAAGAAGGGAGTTGAAGAGGTTATCTGATTCTTTGCTTGCTCCTACAAATTGCTCTTTGCTAGAAGTTAATTCTTCAGTAAGAGCAGAAAAATTTTCCTGAAAGTGAAGTGGTGGAACAGGAACATTAAATTCCTTCATGATGGACGTATTTAGATTTGGCTGAGTACCATCAGGAGCAATAGCCCGGAAGTGATTAGTAATCGAGTTCAATAACTTCAGTAAGTAAATTTTGTTCAGGGACTGATCGATATCAGAGAAAGCCAGCCAACCGTCATGAATGCAACCTCCAATTTGAAGGATTCTCGCGAATCCTAAGCTTACACCGCAGTTAGCAAATATTAGGGAGCCTGGTTCTAAATAGCGGCTTCTCTTTACACCTTCTGGTTTGATAGCTTCAGCAGTTTTAGAGATATAAATATCGTCACTATCTGTACCATCACCAATCTTAATCCAAGGTACTGTGCCACCTAAATATTCATTAATCGGTCGTGGTGATCCGCCCCGTACAATAGTGCAGAGAGAACCTAGAGGCTTCATTTCCCAGCCCTTGGGATTTGTAATCGGATCGCCGAACATCTCCAGGAAAGTCGATCGCAACAGTTCCTCAGTTAGGGCGATCGCCTCCTGTCGTTTTCGTCGAACTGCATCAGCGCGATCGAGTATGGCAGCAATGCGGCGTTGTTCTTCTGGGGGAGGGACTAGGACAGGTACCACATGTACAAGATTGCGATTTAAAGTTGGAACTCCAGTTCCTCTAGTATGTGTTTCTAATCTCATCCATTTCAAAAGCCTTGCAACCCACTTTGGATCATTTCCATGAAAATCTTTGACCCAGAGTGCTGTGTTTAGAGGCCAGTAGTCAGTCTCTACATAGTGAACTTCACCTAAAGTTCCACTGCGACCTGTAACAACACCTGGACCTTTCACTTTTGGTGTGTTGTGAGTTCCTACAGGACCGTTAGCTGCAAATACAGGTACATCGCTGGGTATACGGTGTTGGACAGGCAAATCGAATCCGCGCTGAAGTGTTGCAACATCTCCCAAGGGCTTTATTGTCCAGCCAGTAGGTAATGAACTCATTTTCTATTGTCCCTGTACAATCCGTGAGGTTGTGAGATTCAGAGCCCCAAGCAGTGGTGAGGAAATCGTGCTATCTCCCTCATACACCTTCTCCTCATACAGCCCTTCCACCCACTCCAGCACCGTCACCTTTTGCTGCATCGGGTCCACAATCCAATACTCCACAATGCCCCGCGCCGCATACTCCGATCGCTTGTAGCGATAATCTCGCTTCTCCTGCCCTGGGCTCACCACCTCAACCACCAGCAACGGCGGCGGCATATCGAGTATGACTGTCGATCGGCGTGCCCCTTCGAGAGCAGTTGCCAGTTCCTCAGACAACACCATCACATCCGGGAAGCGTGTCGTTACGCGTGAACCACTCACCACAATTTCAGTTCCAATACTGACACGGTAGCTAGGAATTCCTTGCTTTAAGAAAAAGGCAAATAGCAAAGACGCAATCCGCCTATTCAGTTCGCTTTCTGGAGGCACAGCAACTAGCTCTCCATTATCCAATTCATACTTGGTATCTGTACCATCGTCATAGTTGAGGTACTCTTCCAGAGTCATTTTCTGAGATGCAATAGCCATGATTGCCCAGCCTCCTGTACGAACAGTTGAGGTATGGTTTTCATCCTAACAACCCCTCCAGAGCATCCAAATCTGCCCGAATCTCATCTTCGAGCGATCGCAGCTTTTGCAAAATTACTTTAGGCGACTCATACTGCACTTCTTCATGGGCAACCTCTTTGTAGCGATTGATTGAGAGGTCATAGCCATTTGCAGCAATCTCAGCCTTCGGCACAAAAAATGCTTTCGCTGCCCGATTAGTATCCGCCTGGATACTGCGATGCTTCCACCGCTGCAACAGGTCAGGAATGTCATTCTTCTGCACAGGCTGCCGCTTATCATCCAGCGACAACCCATCTGCATCCATGTCATAAAACCAGACGCAATCTGTTCCCCCTGCTCCCGTCTTTGTAAACATCAGCACCGCTGTGGATACCCCCGCATAGGGCTTAAACACCCCCGACGGCATCGAAATCACCCCATCCAGCTTGTGATTCTCTACCAACTCCTTGCGTAGTGCCTTATGCGCCGTTGATGAGCCAAACAGCACGCCATCCGGCACAATTACTGCGCCCCGTCCGCCCTTCTTCAACAACCGCAAAAACAGCGCCCCAAACAATAGCTCTGTCTTGGTAGTCGAAACAATCTTGGTCAGGTCTTTGGCAATCGTAGATTTCTCCAGCGAACCCTTAAACGGCGGATTCGCCAGAATCATCGTAAATGCCTCTTCCACCCCAGCATGGTCCTCCGACAGCGAATCTCGGGCCTCAATCTTGGGTTCCTCAATGCCGTGCAGCATCAGGTTCATACTGCCAATTCGCAGCATCGTCGCATCAAAGTCGAACCCGTGGAACATCTCCTTGTTGAAGTGCTCCCGGTTCCCTGGCGCATTCAGGATCGAGCTTCCCTCACTATTCCTTCAGTCCCCGCAAATACTCCGCCACCGCCACCAAAAATCCCCCAGTGCCACAGGCAGGATTGCAAATAATCTCCCTCGGCCCCGGATCCATCAACTCCACCATCATCTTGATGATGTGGCGCGGTGTGCGAAACTGCCCGTTTTGCCCTGCCTGAGTCAGCTTCGACAGCATGTACTCATACAGATCTCCCATCAGATCCACATAGGACTGATCCTGAGATGTCTGCGCCTGCTTATCCAACAGGTCCAAAATTTTATCAATCTGCTCGATCACACTCGCCAGCAGCGCCGGGTTCGCAATCAAGAAGATGGCATCCTTCATGTGGTGGGCATAGGTGCTATCCCCTGCCTCTCCCTTCAAATTCTTGATGAATGGGAATGCCTGATCCCGCACTGCCTGCAATTTCTCTTCTGGGTTGTCCAGATTCTTGAAATAGGACCAGCGACGCGGATCATCCTTACCCGAAAAAATCGGGTCTTTCACAGGTCGGTTGAGCCGTTGCGCTTTCTTTTCCTTCGTCAGCTCTAGGTCATCCAGCCGCTTGATGAAGAGCAAGTACGAGATCTGCTCAATCACCGAAATTGGATTGCTGATCCCATTGCTCCAAAATGTCTCCCACAGCTTATCGACCTTCGACCTCAACTCACCTGTGATCATCCGTTCATCTCCTGAGAAGGCTGCCCTACACAAGGACCCGCGTCATCGTATCAGAGCCAAGAAAACTAGACTATCGTTGTTCCGCAACGTAATTCAGTCTTCACTACAAAATGCCCAAATCTGGCAAGCGCTTCACTGAATGCCCAAACGTAAAGGTTCCTGCCCACTAGATGACCTGGGTTTTACCTCTAGCTAAGTGAGCCAAAATAGAGGAAACTTCTTCCGCTCATCACAGACCTAAGCAACAGCTCCAAAAGGAAAAACTGGCACTGAATGAGTAAGTTGCCGATATTGTGCTGGGAATTATTAAACCTGGAGGTGCGACGTGCTTACTTCTTCATATGCTTCCACAGCATCTTGCAATGTATCAGGCTGATAAGAAATCGAAGATATTGGAAGTTAACAACTTCGATTTCTGCCTACGCAGAATCTCAATTCCTACCAGCAAACACTCAGAGATCGAAAGCAGAAGATTACTGAGAACTACAACTCCACTCCACCAAGTATCGTTACTTATTAGGCACTACTAATTTCCCTAATTCCCTTTTAGGGCCAACAAAGTTGATCAGCATAAAAATGACTGCCAATACCACCGACAGCAGAGCTTACATCTCCATAGCACTTCTAGCTCAAGCGTTCTACCACTCTCTCCTAATCACTGTTAGTCAAGCGTCTGGCTTCTTGCAGATTTCAGCTGCCCATCAGAACGCCCAAGCTCCTTCTTGCCGAGTTCGCCCTATTGCTCGAACAGCAGTAGGACACTTGGCTTAAGCCGCAGGTTGGCTGGCCTGCTGCTGGTATACCTGGCTCTCCAGCTTTGCTAGTGTCGTGGTCAGCTCTGCTAATTGCAG
>NZ_JACJPK010000118.1:0-15710 GCF_014696035.1 Trichocoleus sp. FACHB-262
CGAGCAGGAGCCGCAAATCCAAGTACCTGGATGAGTTGAAGCAACGCTGCGTGTCGTTATATCGAGAAGGAAAAACAATGCTTGAAGTTGCGCGGCTGAGGATGACTGGCTCCTAACCCCGCACCGTTGTCACCATGAAAATATTCGTGAAACAGGATGTAATTGCGCCAGTGCGGATCTGATTGAAAGGTTTCTAAGTCGCCATAGATCGGACGGCGACCTGACTCATTTTGCTCAAACAGGGCAACTGAACGGTGGGAGAGGGCGATCGCCACTTCCCGCAGCGTCATTTCCTGCCCTGAACCGGTGGGACATTCCACCTTAAACTCATCGCCGAAATAGCTGTGAAACTGCCAGAGCGCTTCAATAATTAGATAATTTACTGGAAACCAGATCGGTCCACGCCAATTGGAATTGCCGCCGAATAAACCAGTCGTTGATTCTGCCGGTTCATAGTGGACATAGTAGCTAGCTCCAGAGCATTCCAGTACGTAAGGATGTTCCTGATGATATTTAGAAATCGCTCGAATGCCGTGAGGACTGAAGAACTCGTCTTCATCTAACATTCGTTGCAAAATTCGCTTTAGCTTTGCGTCGTACACAATCGACAACAATCGTCTGGCCCCCATACCCGGAGTTTCCATGCAGGCAATATTGTTTTTCAAGTCCGGACGATTTTGAATAAACCACTGCATCCGCTTTTTGAAACCTGGAAATTGTTCCAATGTTTCTAATTCCAGAACCGTCACAGCATAGAGGGGGATTAACCCCACCATTGATCGCACCTTGAGCGGCAACTGCTGCCCCTGTGGCAATTGCAGCGCATCATAGTAGAACCCATCTTCTTCATTCCACAATGCAATGTTGGTATCCCCAATGCCATCGATCGCATCAGCAATATAGAGAAAGTGTTCAAAAAATTTGCTGGCAATATCTTCATAAGACTTATCTTCCTTTGCCAGTTCCAGAGCGATCGCCAGCATATTTAAGCAATACATTCCCATCCAACTGGTGCCGTCTGCCTGATTGAGATAGCCGCCTGTAGGCAACTCCTTGCTGCGATCGAATACTCCAATGTTATCCAGTCCCAGGAAACCACCCTGAAACACATTCTTGCCCGCTACATCTTTGCGATTGACCCACCAAGTGAAGTTGAGCAGCAGTTTGTGAAAGACCCGCTGAAGGAACTGGCGGTCGCTACGTCCATAAGACTTTTGCTCAATCTGATACACTCGCAGCGCTGCCCATGCCTGCACAGGAGGATTCACATCACTAAACGCCCATTCATAGGCGGGTAGCTGACCGTTGGGCTGCATATACCATTCGCGAGTCAGGCGATCGAGTTGCAGCTTAGCAAAATCGGGGTCAATGACCACCAACGGAATCAGGTGAAACGCCAGATCCCAGGCGGCAAACCAGGGATATTCCCATTTGTCGGGCATCGAAAGGATATCTTCGCTGAACAAGTGGCTCCACTCACGGTTGCGTCCTTCTTTGCGTTCAGCGGGTGGTTGTGGTTGCCCAGAATCGCCATTTAACCAGTCTTGCACCACATAGTGATAGTACTGTTTGCTCCACAGTAAGCCTGCAAATGCCTGCCGCTGAATGTTGCGTTCATCTTCCGACATTGGAAAAGGAGAAATTCGCTGATAAAACTCATCGGCTTCCTGTTTGCGTGTCTCAAAAAGATGAGTGAATTCTGCTCCAAACGGCTCAGCAATTGTTGCAACATCGCTCAGGCGTAGGCGAATAGTTTTTGTTTCTCCCGGTGCGAGCGATAGCTGATAGTGAGCCGCAAACTTAGTGCCGATGCGATCGCCATTCACGGCATCCTGCTGTCCCTCGACAACATAATCATTGATGCCATCTTTCACATAAGGCGAGGTATTGCGAACACTAAATAGTCGCTCGTAGTTCGTTTCATTATCTGTGAAGAGTAAGCCTGCGCCCCTTTCGCAATAAAGCCAACGAGTTCCCAAAGTTGGATGAATCGCTTCAACCACGCTGAACTCTTGCTCATTCACAACTTTAATGAATGGTTTTTTACTCTCCGGATTCCAATCCCAGGTGTTGCGAAACCAGAGCGTTGGCAATAAATGCAATGTGTGTGTTTCGGAGCTACGATTGGCGATCGCCACCTGAATCAAAATATCATCAGGTGAGGCTTTGGCGTATTCCACAAACACATCAAAGTAGCGATTCTCCGCAAAAATTCCAGTATCCAGCAGCTCAAATTCTGGCTCGGTTTTGCTTCTGTGACGGTTTTCTTCTACCAGTTGAGTATAGGGAAATGCCTGCTGTGGATACTTATACAGGCACTTCATGTAAGAATGAGTAGGTGTATTGTCGAGGTAAAAATAATACTCCTTGACATCCTCACCGTGATTGCCCTCTGGGCCAGTTAAGCCAAACAGCCGTTCTTTTAAGATGGGATCATTCCCATTCCAAAGCGCGATCGCAAAACATAACCGCTGCCGACTGTCTGAGATGCCTGCAATGCCGTCTTCACCCCAGCGGTAGGTGCGCGATCGCGACTGTTCATGGGAAAAATAATCCCAGGCAGCACCATAGGGACTGTAATCTTCTCGCACGGTTCCCCACTGCCGTTCACTGAGATAAGGACCCCAACGTTTCCAGTAGGCAGTTCGCTCCCGGTCTTGCTGTAATCGAACTTCTTCTGGAGTCATAACTACTGCTCCTGGTAGTTCCACAACAATCCACCATCAACAAAGAAAGTGGTTCCAGTTACATAGTCAGACTCAGCCGATGCGAGAAACGTGACAATCGAGGCCACATCTGCCGGTTTGCCTAATCGCCCTAGCGGAATGTTGCTCAGCAGTGCGCCTAATTTTTCTGGATCGTTTAGTAGCTTGGTGTTGATGGGTGTCTCGATCGCACCGGGTGCCACATTATTAATCGTGATCCCAAAGGGAGCTAGCTCAACCGCAAGATTACGAGTCAGCATTTTTAAGCCACCCTTACTGGCACAATAAGCCGCAAAGTGAGGAAAGGGCAATTCTTCGTGAACCGAACTGATATTGATCACCTTGCCAGGATGCTTCGTCTCCATCAAATGTTTGGCAAAGGATTGAGTGGCAAAAAATACACCCTTTAAGTTCACATTCATGACGGCATCATAGTCTGCCTCAGTCACATCCCAAAAGTCTGCGTTCTTCTCGATTCCAGCGTTGTTGACTAGAATGTCTAGTTTGCCAAAGTGAGTGATGCTGTCTGCAATCATGCGCTGCACGTCAGCAACCATACCCGTATCGGCTTGAACGGTGAAGCCATCGACCATATGACATTGGCCACCCGCTGCTTTTACCTTTGAGAGGGTTTCCTCTGCCCCCTCTGGATGAGAACGGTAGTTAATCACAACGCTCGCTCCTTCTTGGGCGAGACGAATGGCGATCGCCTGTCCAATTCCCTGGCTGCTACCTGTAACCAGTGCAACTTTGCCTTCCAGCTTCATACTTACTCCAATGATGGTGTTGATTCGATCAAGAAGGAACGGATAGGTTGAAAACTTTTGAAATGTTTCGTTGAAGCATCAAGCAAAGTTCCAGAAAACTCAAATCGCGACGATTTGCTTGCATCACAGCATAAGTTGAAGAAGTTAAAGATTCAGTTCACCCGCAACAATGTCAAGCACCCAGTTTTGGTTAAGCTAGGGAGAGCTATCAAAACGATCTTTTTGTGTCGTTACTTGCACGATGAGCGTATTCATCAGGAGATTCAGGAAGGCTTGAGTGCCGTCATAAACTGGAATAGCGCTAATGACTGCATAGATGCAGCAAATGGGAGTGAATGAACTCAAAACCTTTATGCCACTCATTTATGACCATGTCAATCTTTATGTGCGCTTCTTCTTCCAATCGATTGAAATCAGCAGACAAGATAGACCTGCAATCCCCGCTGATTTGGAAGATTGAATGGGTTGCATGATTTAGTCGGGGGTTAATGAAACAGCAGTGGATAGCAACCTTGCTGCCACTTGATCGACCATCCATATCACATTTCCTTGAGCCGGATGAACGATTTGAGCAGGTAAGCGATCGGGTTGATGCTGTCCTTCCAACACTGCTTTCAGCGTTGTAGCTTTCTCTACTCCAGTGACAAAGAAGATGATTGTATTCGCGTTGTTAATCACAGGTGGCGTTAAGGTAATGCGATCGCTGTTCAACTCTTCCACCCAGGGTGCAACGACTAAACGAGTTTGCTCATGAACCGCAGCAGTGCCAGGAAATAGAGAGGCGGTGTGTCCGTTAGCCCCCATCCCCAACAACACTAAATCGAAGCGAGGAAATTCATGTTCACCGAGTTGAAAAAATTGTTTCAGGTCTCGTTCATATTCAGCAGCAACTGCTTGAGCATCTGAATTTTCAGCTTTAATGCGATGCACGTTTTCCTGTGGAATCGGAACTTGAAACAGCAATTGCTCTTGTGCCATCCGAAAGTTGCTACTGGAATCATTTGGTGGAACGTGACGTTCATCACCCCAAAATAGGTGGACTTGATTCCAGGAGATTTGATCACGCCAGAGTTGAGTTGCCAACAGTGCGTAAAGACTTTTGGGAGTTGAGCCACCGGAGAGGACGACCGTGAATCGTCCTCGTGCTTGAATCGCTTGCTGGGCTTTTTGCACAAACTCAGTAGCAGCAGCGTGCGTCAGCGCTTCAAGCTTGGCAAAAACTTGAATTTCGGGCTTCATCTGAGATCGGATTAATTTTTGCATGATCGTTCCCTTTATTTCAAAACTGGAATTGGAGCATGGGATGGGTGAGTGTTGTAAATGTCCATGATGGCGTTGAGTAACCGCAACGCATCTGGTTTTGAACGTTGAAATGAATTGCGTCCAATAATTGAGCCAAATCCGTGGCCCGCATGAATCGCTCGAATTTCATTCAGAAGGGCATCATCACTGTTGGTCTCTCCACCCGAGAAGATGACAATTCGTCGTCCGTTAAAGGTACATTGCACCACATGATGCACCCGTTCAGATAACGTTGCGATCGGGATTTGCTCTTGTTCATATACCTTGCGCGCTGCCTCCTGCTCGATATGCTCGTTCGGCAGTTTCACCTTGATGATGTGAGCACCCAACTGAGCCGCAATCTGAGCTGCATAGCCAATCACGTCGATCGCTCTCTCACCCGTTTTGCTTAAACCCGATCCACGGGCGTACGACCAAATCACCACAACCAATCCATTCCGCTTCGCTTCTTCGGCATAGGCTCGAATCTGGTCATACATCTCAAACCGATGGGCTGAACCGGGATAGATGGTGAAGCCGATGCCAACGCAGCCTAATCTCAGCGCATCCTGTACACTGCCCGTTAACGCTTGCATCGGGTCAGATTCATCTAACAGCGCATCGTGATCATTGGCTTTCAGAATCAGAGGAATTTCACCAGCAAATTCTCGCGCTCCTGCTTCCAAAAACCCTAGTGGTGCAGCGTAAGCATTACATCCGGCTGCGATCGCCAACTCAAAATGATAACGAGGATCATAAGCGGGTGGATTCGGGGCAAAACTGCGGGCTGGACCATGCTCAAAGCCCTGATCAACTGGCAGAATCACTAGTTTTCCGGTGCCTGCTAATTTACCATGATTGAGCAAACGGCTCAAATTAGTCAGCGTTCCAGGATTATCACTGCCATACCAACTGAGAATTTCTTTTACTCGTTGAGTCATTGTGTTTCTCCTAAATGTTCAAAGTCTGGTCCAATAAAATCTTTCTTCCGCTCTTCACGGCATATCCTGCCAGCAACTTCGGCAAAACCAATGCACTTGATGGTCACGGATATGTCGAAGGAGTGGACTAGAACAGCAGAGACAGACTGTTCCATCCATTCCAGAGCTAAACCGTTGGTCGAAGACGGCTTTTGGGAATTTCTGTGGCTGTGCGATCGCCCAAGATAAACCATTCGACCGCATTAGCAAATCCCTCCTCTTCATAAGAAGTGGTTACATACTGAGCCTGTTGCTGCACCTCTGCACTCGCATTACCCATGGCAATGCTCAACCCACTGCGTTCAAACATTGGCACATCATTGAGCATGTCTCCGATCGTGGCAATCTCCTGTCTGGGAATTCCGAGCAGGTGTGAGAGGCGATCAACAACAGCCCCTTTGTTAGCTTGTGGATGAGTTACATCCAGATAATAAGGCTGAGAGCGAGCCGCAGACACTTGCTCGCCGCCACCCGAACTGGCTCCTGCCCGACAGTGAACATGCGGGCTAAACGTCTGCTGAACATCGGTTTCGCAGTGAGCAACAGCATCCAAGTCATCGCTAACGCCAACAATTTTGATAACGTTATCGAGTAAACCGTCGAAACTAGAAACAACCGTAGGTGAAAACTTAACGGTCCACTCTTCACGATCGACGTGAGGGCCATGCCGCTCATGCACGAACCAATCCTTACCGCGATAGATCCAGACATCAAGATGATGGTCAGCAATCATCTTGATCACATCTTGAGCAATGGTTGTGGGTAAGACGTTTTCCTCCAGGGTAGAGAAGTCGGGGTAGACAAATAGACCGCCATTAAATGCCGCAATTAGCTCTGTCAGCTTTAGCTCATCAGTGATCGTTTTCATACCCAATGGCGGACGACCGCTGGTAATCGTGAAACGAATACCAGCATCCCAAAGTTTATGAATGGCTGCACGAGTGCGATCGGTCAGGATTTTTTCTTTGGTCACTAGCGTCCCATCGACATCTGCAAGCAGCAGAGAAATCTTAGAGGATTGAATGGTTTGACTCATGATGAGGAAGTTGTTGAAACGTCATTTAGTTTGACTACGAAAGGCTATCGTTATCTGATGAACAGTTCTCTTACGCTGTACCGACCCGCCATTGCCGACCATCTCGCTCTAGTAGTGCATCGGCTTGCGTCGGCCCCCAGGTGCCAGCAGTGTAATTAGGAAAGTTTTGCGGCGATGTTGCTGCCCAGACATCGAGAATGGGTGACACAATACGCCAGCCTAGCTCGACGTTGTCCGATCGCTGAAATAAAGTAGCGTCACCAATCATGCAGTCATAGAGCAGCGTTTCATACCCCGTACTGGGAGTTGTGCCAAAGTAGTCGGCGTAGCAAAAATCCATCTTCACCGCTCCCATCTGCATCGTTGGTCCGGGAATCTTAGCTCCAAGCTGAAAGCTAATGCCCTCATCCGGTTGAATGCGAAGTACCAGAAAATTGGGCGTCAAATGATCGATCGAGGTATCCCGAAACAGAAGGGAGGGCACTTGCTTGAATTGGACTACAACCTCAGTGACTCGTGCGGATAAGCATTTTCCAGTTCGTAAATAAAACGGCACCCCAGCCCAGCGCCAATTATCAATGGTGAGCTTTAAGGCAGCGTAGGTTTCAGTGGTCGAGTCGGGAGCAACCCGTGGTTCCGATCGATAGGCAGGTACCGTCTTTCCATTCACTGTGCCTTCGCCGTATTGCCCCTGTACTGTCTGGGTTTGCACCATCTCAGCCGTAAAGGGCTGAACGGACTTCAGCAATTTTGACTTCTCATCGCGTACAGCATCGGCATCAAATGAGACAGGAGGTTCCATCGTTATCATGGTCAATAATTGAAACAGATGGTTTTGCATCATGTCTCGTACTGCCCCCGTCCCTTCGTAGAAGTTACCTCTACCCTCTACGCCAACTGTCTCCGCCACCGTAATTTGCACATGGTCGATATGTTCCCGATTCCAAATCGGTTCAAATAGTCCATTACCAAAACGAAATACCAGGATATTCTGAACGGTTTCTTTACCCAGGTAATGATCGATGCGGTAGATCTGGCTTTCCTTCAGCACGTGACTGATGTTTTGATTTAAGCTGCGGGCAGACTCCAGATCATGTCCAAATGGTTTTTCAATGATGACGCGCCGCCAGTGCCCGTCATCCTCCTGCACTAACCCGGCTGCACCCAGTTGGGCAATGATGTCACAGAAGAAGTTAGAAGAGGTTGCCAGGTAAAATAGGTAGTTTCCTTGAGTGCCACAATCCTGGTCTACCTGAGTCAGCAAATTGTGCAGCTGCTGGTACATCTTCGCATCTTGAAACTCACCAGAAAGATAGTACAGTCGCTGCTCAAACTGCTGCCAAAGCTGATCATCGACGGCAACCGTTGCGAATTCGTGAATGTCCCGATTGAGTTTGCTGCGGAAGTCATCCTGGCTGATGGGAGTGTGAGCCACCCCCACGATCGCAAACTCCTGTGGCAGTAAATTACTGCGCTTCAGGTTGTAGAGTGCAGGCAACAATAAGCGCTTGGTTAAATCTCCAGCAGCGCCAAAGATGACGATCGTGCAAGGTCCAGCTGAATGAGCCAAAGGTTCAACTGCGGCATGAGAGGCAATGGCAACCGTCATGATGAAATCTCCGCATGTTCTTCAATGTGTCCGCCGAATTGATAGCGCATGGCAGAAAGCAACTTAGTTGCAAATTCATCCTCATCTCTAGAGCTAAAGCGCTGATAGACAGCAGCACTCAGCACGGGCGCGGGAGCACCTTCATCGATCGCTGCCGTAATCGTCCAGCGTCCTTCTCCAGAATCAGATATTCGACCGGCAAAGGTAGAGAGATGGGGATCTTGAAGCAGGGCGATCGCAGTTAAATCCAGCAGCCAAGAAGCAATGACGCTACCGCGCCGCCAGACCTCAGCAACGTCTGGCAAATTGAAGTCGTATTGGTAGTGTTCTGGATTACGGAGCGGTGTTGATTCAGCACTGGCAGCCCGCTGCTGTTTACCTACATTCGCGTGATGCAAAATATTGAGTCCCTCGGCGTAGGCTGCCATGATTCCGTATTCGATGCCGTTATGCACCATCTTGACGAAATGACCCGCACCACTGGAACCACAGTGCAAATAGCCTTGCTCAGCCGTACCACTTACTTTTTCTCGACTGGGGGTGCGATCAATGGTTCCAACTCCGGGTGCCAAAGTTTTGAGAATGGGGTCAAGATGTTGTACAGCCGTTTCCGGTCCCCCAATCATCATGCAATAGCCACGTTCTAGCCCCCACACTCCGCCGCTGGTTCCAATGTCAACGTAATGAATTCCCTTGGATTCAAGCGCATTTGCCCGGCGAATATCATCAATGTAATAAGAATTGCCACCATCAATCAGAATGTCGCCTGCTTCTAGCTTCTGAGCTAATTCCATCACTATGTCTTCAGTGGGATCTCCGGCGGGCACCATCAGCCAGATCGCACGAGGTTTATCGAGCTTTTGGACAAGATCATCCAGGGTGTAAGCTCCGATCGCCCCTTCCGATGCGAGTTGTTTCACTTTATTGGGTGAGCGGTTGAACACAACACATTCATGATTATTTCGTAGCAAGCGGCGGACAATATTTGCGCCCATACGCCCTAGACCAATGACACCAAGTTGCATTGTTGTTTCTCCAATGGGATTGTTGATTGCGGGAAGTGCAGGTTGAAGGCATTTAGTTTGCGCGATGACAGCATTGCATCATTCTTGACTAACTGCCTGATTGATGCAGAATGACTTACAGAATTTGCTCGATTATCGTTTGCAGTGTGGCTAAACCTGCTTGCACATCCTTGCTGAGATGAATTCGCAGTGCCCGGCGATCGCGGTCTGCTAAGACCTGAAAATCTCCCCGTGCTTGAGCAGCTTTCACCACACCAAACGTATATTTCTGCTGAGGAACTAGAATATCTGTTGCATCATCACAGGTGATTTGGAGAAACACACCGCTATTCGGTCCACCTTTATATGCCTGTCCGGTGGAGTGCAAAAAGCGAGGACCAAACCCTAAGCAGGTTGCCACTTTCTTCGCATCTCGAATGGTTTCTCGGATTATTTGCAATTGTATTTGATGGGCATCGTTGCGATCGATGTATGCCAGGAGTGCACAATAATCTCCTTGCTGTAGCCGGTTGAGGTGAGCACGCAGGTAGCCACCTAACGATTGATCAGTTCCTGCTGCCTTAAACAGCGCAGCCGCATTTTTGGAATCTGTAAATAATTGAATGCCTGCTTCAATCACGATCGGTGTTTCCGATGGAAGTGTGCCAGATTTTTCATACTCTGTCGTTAACTGATGAGTCACAATTTTGCTGGCTTCCACATCCGGTTGATTAAAGGCATTGATACCCATGATGGAACTCGCCACAGCTGTTGCAATTTCCCACCGGAAGAACTCTTGACCAATTTGATAAGGATCGGCAATGGAAATACGAACGACAGGTTGTCCTGCTTGCTCTAACGCTGTAACGGCTGCATCCTGAGCTGAGTCAGCCGCAGACTCTAGGCGAATGTAGGCAAAGATGCGATCATCTCCATAGACTGATGGATTACCTAGCGGTTCTTGATCCACGGGAATTAATCCCTTACCCTCTTTGCCTGTAGACTCTGCCAGTAGTTGCTCTAGCCAGGCACCTAAATCTGCAATTCCTGGTGAGGCAATCAGCGTTACTTTATCTCGTCCCTGGTTTGCCAGCACGCCCAGAATATTGCCTAAGACAACGCCAGGATTCTCTTTGGCTGGAACTGATGGTGCACAGGAATGTACCATCACTTCAGCCGTATCGAGGAACTTTGCCACATCCACTCCCATTGCTGCCGCAGGCACCATGCCGAAGTTCGATAGAGCAGAGTAGCGACCGCCAATACTGGGTACACCAAAGAAGAGATGGCGGAAGTCATCGCCTTCGGCAATGTGTTGCAGTTTAGAACCCGGATCAGTCACGGCAATGAAGCGGTTGCCTGCCGACTCTGCACCCAAAAGTTTCTGCACTTGATCAAAGAAATACTGCTTAAAGATATTGGGCTCTAACGTGCTGCCAGACTTACTCGACACAATGAACAAGGTTCGAGTGAGGTCAATTTGACGTTCGATCGCCTTGATTTGAGCTGGATCAGTGGAATCAAGCACCAGCAGTTCTGGAAAGCCTTGTTTGTTACCAAAGGTCAGCTTCATCACCTCTGGGCAGAGCGACGAGCCACCCATCCCCAGTAGCAATACATGAGTAAACTCCAGGTCTTGAACATCTTGCGCTAGTTGCTTCAGGTGGTCAATGTGCGCCAGTTGGTCTTCGGTAATGCCGAGCCAGCCCAACCACTTGTTTTCATCCGTACCTGTCCACAGCGTTGCATCCCGCGCCCATAGACGACGAATCTTACCGTTCTGCTGCCAATCGTCTAGAGACGCTTGCACAGCTTTGTTCAAAGGTTCGGGCAGTTTATAGGTGAGCGAGTTAAGCTTGTTGCCCAGAATCGCGGTTCGTTTTTCTTCGACAGCACTCAACAATTGGTCAAAGGCATTCCTGAAAAGTTGTAAACCTTCTGCCAATAATTGATCTGTCACCTGTTGTAAAGAGATTCCCGCTTGCTGTAGGTTTGCTAGGGTCGATCGAGCCTCATCCAGACTTTCAGTCAAACTAGACCTCGGCTGCCCATGAGTGCGGAAGACAGATAGCGTGGCTGGCGGAACTGTATTTACCGTGTCAGAGCCAATCAATTCCTCGACATACCGCACATCGCTGTATTGGGGATTCTTTGTTCCTGTACTTGCCCACAACAATCGCTGGGTTTGTGCCCCTTGACTGGATAACTTCTGCCAGCGGTTCGATTGATAAATGGTTTGATAACGCTGATAAGCGAGTTTAGCATTGGCGATCGCCACGTTGCCCAATAAACCTTTGAGCACATCGCGCTGCGCTGCATCGGCAGTAGTTTTGAGTTGAGCCGTGATCAGGTTATCAACAGTATTATCAATTCGGCTAACAAAGAAGCTAGCAACACTGGCAATGCAGCTGATGTCTCCACCTTTTGCCGCCAGTAGCTCTAAACCAGTAATGAAGGCATTAGCAACCTGCTCATAAACATCCTGAGCAAACAGCAGCGTCACATTCACATTAATGCCTTCACTAATGAGTTGTTGAATGGCGGGAATTCCCGCCGGGGTTGCAGGCACTTTAACCATCAAATTGGGACGATCCACTGCCTGCCACAGTCGGCGGGCTTCAGAAATGGTTTGCTGTGTATCATCTGCCAAATAAGGAGAAACTTCTAGACTGATGTAACCATCGCGTCGATCGGTTTGCTCATAAATCGGTCTCAAGAGGTCTGCCGTTGCTTGAATATCGGCAATGGCGAACGTCTCATAGAGCGACATGGCATCTCGATCGTGGCTTTGTTCAATGGTTGACAAAGCGCTGTCATAATCGGTGCTACCTGCGATCGCTTTTTCAAAGATCGAAGGATTTGAAGTCACACCTCGCAATCCATCTTTGTCAATTAAATGTTGGAGTTCACCACTGCTAATTAAACTGCGACGAATATAGTCTAACCAAACCGATTGCCCATAGGATTGGAGGGATTGCAAAGGGTTTTTGGGTTGTGATGCTTGTAAAGTAACCATCTGGTCATATCCTTATTGAATTGGCAACTAAATTTGACACAAGTATGCAAGAACACAAAATATCAACTTGCTAACTGTGCTTTTGCGGCTGCAACAACTTTGTCAGGCGTGAAACCAAACTTGCGCTGCAATTCTTTTAGAGGAGCTGAAGCCCCAAACGTGTGCATAACAATGCGGGCACCTCTCGAACCCACATACTCACCCCAGCCAAAGGTTGATGCTTGCTCCACACAAACACGGGCGGTAGTTGAGGGTGGAATCACACTATCGCGGTAGTCCTGATTTTGCTGCTCAAACAGCTCCCATGAAGGCATACTCACCACTCGCGCCTTAATTCCTTCGGTCTTAAGCTGTTCATACGCTGTAATGCAGAGTGAAACTTCGCTTCCGGTTGCTAGCAGTAATACATCGGGTTTGCCGTTCTCCGCATCTGCCAGAACATAAGCCCCTTTAGCCAAACCGGATGCCGCCGCATACTGGGTACGATCGAGCGTCGGTAATGCCTGTCGAGACAACACCAGCACCACAGGTTGATGCTGCAATTGCATAATTACTCGCCAAGCTTCTACGACTTCATTCGCGTCGGCAGGTCGCAGAGTAATCAATCCCGGAATTGCTCGCAGTGATGCCAACTGTTCAACAGGTTGATGGGTGGGACCATCTTCGCCAACCCCGATCGAGTCATGCGTGAAGATGTAGATGACCGGAATTTCCATCAGCGCACTGAGGCGAATGGAGGGACGACAGTAATCACTGAAAATAAAGAATCCAGAGCCATAGGCACGGACTTTACTCAATGAAAGTCCGTTGAGGATTGCTGCCATTGCATGTTCGCGGATGCCAAAGTGGAAGTTACGCCCACTGCGATCGTCTGCACTAAAATCACCCGCGCCCTCAAAGGTGAGCCGTGTTTTCGTTGAGGGAGCCAGATCGGCAGCACCACCAATTAACCAGGGGATCTGCTGAGCGATCGCATTCAGCACGCTGGCAGAGGCATCCCGTCCCCCTAGCCCTTTGACATCAGCAGGAAACGTTGGCAGTGCGGTTTCCCAATCATCAGGAAGTTGGCGATGCTGCATCTTATAGAGTTGGTCTGCCAGATCTGGATATTTGGCACTGTACTCATCAAAGGTTTGCATCCACTTCTGGCGCAGACGATGTCCTCGTTGCCCTAAGTGCTTTTGAAAGTGCGCTTGTACGCCCTCCGGTACCAAAAACTTAGCATCTTCAGACCAGCCGTAATTGCGTTTCGTTAACCGAATTTCCTCTTCCCCTAGCGGGTCCCCGTGAGCTGCACTGGTATCATGTCTATGTGGCGCACCATAGCCAATGTGGCTATCGACAATGATTAGCGTGGGGCGATCGTGTGTTTCCTGAAAGGTTTGAAATGCTCGCTCCAGCATCTCTAAATCATTAGCATCACTGACTCGAATGAGGTTCCAACCGTAAGCTAGAAAACGAGTGCCTATATCATCACTAAAGGTGAGATGGGTATTCCCCTCGATCGTGATGTGGTTGTTATCATAAATCCAGCAGAGATTGGAGAGCTTTAAATGCCCAGCTAGAGAAGCGGCTTCGTTGGAAATACCCTCCATCATGCAGCCATCGCCACACAGGGCGTAGACGTTATAGTTAAATAACTCAAAGTCAGGACGATTAAAGTGTTGTGCCATCCATTGTCTGGCGATCGCCATTCCTACACTTGTCGCCACACCCTGTCCCAATGGTCCTGTAGTCGTTTCAATGCCAGAAGTCCAGCGATATTCAGGATGTCCAGGACATTTGCTATCCAGTTGGCGGAAGTGCTTAATATCATCGAGCGTAATGGAGGATTCACCTAATTGTTCGTACTTTGCATTAACAGCTTTGACACCCGTCAAATACAACAACGAATACAGCAGCATTGAAGCATGACCGTTCGATAAAACAAAGCGATCGCGATTTGCCCAGATCGGATCATCGGGATCGAACCGTAAAAATCGCTGCCACAAACAGTAAGCAACGGGAGCTAATGCCATTGGTGTACCTGGATGCCCAGACTTTGCCTGCTGCACCGCGTCCATCGATAAGGTTCGAATCGTGTTAACGCATAGCTCATCGAGTTGTGTTTGATTTGAAGCTTGAGTTTGGGCAATCACTGCTTGCTCTCCTTCTTAAGGCTTTATAGAAAGAATTAGCGATGTCAACAAAACGCCTTTAAGCGTTAATTTTTAACTTGTGCTAATGCTTTTGGAAAATGAAAGATTTTACTGGCTAAATACGCTGCTTATTATTGACATTGAAGTTATCCAAAAGCAGCAACTCATTGCAGTGTGCAATACGATCCAATTTCTAACCAGCCAAGATTGCTCAGTTATAGACAATTTAAGACGAATGAAACTGACTTAAGAGCTTTATGGCTTACGCAATTGGCACGGCGATCGCACTCAGGTCAGAGCAGTTGAGTATAAAGTAGAGAGAGGACCGCACATTGTCAAATTTTGGCTGTGAGCAAGTGAGCTCGCAAAAAAAGGAGCCACACCTGGTAAATTTGGGTAGGATTACCAACTTTTACCCTGTAGGGTGACTCTATGCTCAAACTCCAGCATCTTCCTTCAACGGTGCTGCTTCACACAAGTATGCTTGTATCTAGTTAGGTTAACCTGTTATCTGCCAACAGTTTAACCTAACTAGATTGCTAAGAAACTGACCCGTTGAGGGCAGGTAAATCAAGAGCGCCACAGACAGAAGCCTAGACATTGCTTGCCGATCAAATTCTTTGATGTTGAAGATGTCGTCTGTTCGTGCGATTTTTTTGAGGTTTGGCTTTTACGACTTTGCAAAGATAATAACCCTACTTGATTTCGGCAGGATCAAATTCGATAACTCGCCCTGGTCGGGCTGCCAAAAATACGTCGTAGGTGGCGCAATAAGCAATAGTGACATCGTCAGCTTTGTTATAGAGATGGACGACTGTGCCAGCCCCTCCTGGTTGGAGTGCAATGGGTGTCAAATCGCCAAAAAATAGACGGCGAATCGTGTCTCCACTGCCTAATTCATCTCTTACCTTTTGTAGCAGAGCAAGTTTCTTCTCAATGGTTGAGGGTGTTGGATTTGCTGGGTCAGCTGATAAATGCATGGCTATAATTCTCCAGTGGTTTTTACAGTGATACTCGTTGGCGTTCTAGTCTAGAAAATCGATTCTTGACAGCATTAAGCACTGCCATAGACTGGAACTGCTGCCCCTCGAACATCTTGAGCCGCTTCAGATGCTAAGAAACAAATCACTTGAGCTAAAGATTCAGGTTTAACCCAGTTGTGCGCATTCTCAGC
>NZ_JACJPK010000119.1:0-7277 GCF_014696035.1 Trichocoleus sp. FACHB-262
CAGCAGTTGAAGGAACGACTGGAAGCACTCACTCCAGAAGGGGTGGCCTCGATTACAGGACGAGACTCGATTCTCTCAGCTCTATCTGTAGCCGGGTTTTAGAGAATTGGTATAAGTTGCTTAACAATTTTGCTGCATTCCCCAGATCGGTAGCTAGGCGATCGCGATTGGGCAGGATAGGCTAAATGTGGCCCCAAAACTAGGCATATATGAGCAAGCAGATCAGAGTTAATATCTCCGACCAAGAGGCAAAGCTAATTAAAGAAATCGGTGGCTTCTGGGGGCGGACAGGTGCAGACGTGATAGTTGAGGCATTCCGCAAGGGGCTATCTGAGGTGCTGACTACCTATAAAGCAGCCAGGGGCATTGAAAAGCCTTTATCAGCAGATCCGAACTATGAGGATAAGCCGGAAGATAGCGAGCAATAAAAACCCCGCCATCATCAGACAGCAGGGATTGTTGGGCGATTGCAATTAGGTAGTCATGACCGCTCATTTATCTATCTTTATCAGCTCTGCCACTACGCTAAGAAATTTGCGGTAATCCGGCAGAACGGGGCCTTGTTTTCCATTTCAACCTTTTCGTTTTTGTATGATTTCTCCTTTAAGGGCAATCAGAGGCCCTGCTATTGCTCGTCGTTTGAGCCAACGGAGAATGACCTGAGCCACGCTCTTCTGATATTCGCCTGCTATGGAGCGTAACAACTCGTTTCAACTGTGGAGAAGGTATCGGCAGTCTCAGACCTACAGACTGAGTCATAGACCCAGAAGAGATTCAGAGCACTGGCTCAATGGAGACTAGGTGGAGGCGATCGCCATGTGTGTGAAACTGCAGGAAATTGCCTTTGCCAATGGGGCAATGATCGTAGACCTCTACAAGATCAGTTTCAAGGTCAAAGCGAGCGTCAACACTCAGCATGGGAACGGGTCAGCGGGAAGCATTCCTAGCTCATTTTTACAGGAGGAAGAGCTGGCAGTTGAGCAGGTGTTCATGAATATACGCCATTGTTCAAGTGCAGGACACAGGGCTAGGAATTGCTCCAGCCGACCAAGTCCGAATTTTCGATCGCTTTTATCGAGTAGAACAAGATCGATCGCGGCACACCGGCGGTTCTGGTTTAGGTTTACCCATTGCTTTAGCGATCGCTCAGGCCCATCGCCGCACCCTTCAAGTACGCAGTGAACTTGGAAAGGGCAGCACCTTTACCGTGCGTTTGCCTCTAGAATAAATTACTAAAACAATAAGAAGTAAACATTATCTTAATCGGCATAGCCTCTGAGTAGGAAAAACCAATTGTTTTTTAATTGTTTTAATTGAATATAACGAGGATCAATCCTAGCGGGATCACTTGTATAAATAAAAAATGCTGCTTGGTTGAGTACAGAACTTCCTCTTTTATAATAATTGAAATAGACCGAATGATAATTTCGATCAATGTATGCTGTAGCCTGCCCCAATAGTAAGTTTTCTATAGGGCTGTCTTTTAGAACTACCTCTTGCTCTAATCGAGTTAGGATAACATTATTGGAGCTCATACGATTAACCACACTTTGGCGAGCTGATGACGTTAGCCAGAAGTTAATCCTTGGACTCACGTTATAAGCACCCCACAAAACAACTAAAATGGTTGATGCGATCAGGATTCCTCTCAAGCCACCTCTATTAAATTTAATACCCTGAATCACTCCGAAAATAATAGAAAAACATACAAATAAAATCAGTAGTTGATTAAAAAAATAACTAAACAAAGACAGGAAAAACAACAGAAAAAATAAGGCGACGAAAATTATCTTAGAGCTTAAACTCGAAAAGCTAAGTATTCGCATCAACAACCTGGCGAGTAATCTAACGTGAGTTTGTTGGGATAAGTAGAAGATGAGTAGGTAGGCTGAAAGTATTGAAGTTCCAAACTGCTGATACTCATCCTATGCTTAGTTTAGAAGACCTCTTATGCGCTGTCGATGATTTCTGCCAACAGTGCGATCGCACTCAATTCATCAACTTCCCGCTAGACCTGCTCTACCTAGCAGATTCCAATAAACTAGAAGCGGAATAGATACTAGAGCCGCCCTTAACGTGAAGGTGTCCAAAGGGTGTAGTTAGTCTACCCAGCGCATCACGAGGATATTCTAAGTTCCGGTATGTACCTGTGAAACGGTTGAGGTAACTCCGTAGGCTACCCGCATGTCCGATCGTGCAAATGTTACTTTACATCCGTTAACAAAACTCATAGCCGTCTAGAACGTTGATAGATTGCCTGAAAGCGTTCAGCAGATACCGCTTATTGTCTGTGGTTGTTGACAAAAATTTATGTATTTAATTTTACATTAGGCAAACCTAATTCTATGAGAGACATCTTCCCTAACGAATAAATTCTGTAAAAATTTAACCCGATTTATTAAAAACTCATTTACTTCTACTAGGTTTGCTATCTCTCAGGTTGGAGAAATGTCCTAAGCAAGGCTGCTGTAAACGGCATCAAAAGTTCCTCTACTCGTCAGTAATTTACAAAACTTTACAAAAACTGCTATTTTTTCGGCCTGCCTGCCTTCCATTTCAGAAATACTGTTGTAATAATATGAAGTAATGTAAAGTTGCTCATAAAGCAATGTAAACACTTACTTAAGTTGCCAAGTGCTTCATACGAGTAAGTATTTATACTTGTAATGCTTTACTTTATGCGTGCCACGCATAAAGTAACTGCTTCCTCTGAAGTATGAGTTTGTGCTGCCTTGGCGCAGGTTTCTCTCCATTTCCCACAGTCGTTTAAGTGTGACCCTCTTGCTCAATTTACCTAGGCAACCCCCCTTAAAAAATCATCATGACAAGATTTACCAGGCGCGACGTTTTGAAGTTTGGAGCGATCGCAGGTGGCTCATTGCTACTGCCGCTCGGACTTCAAAAACGGAGCTACGCAGGCAATGCGGGCAGCCCTAATGTTACTCGTTTCTCTCTTCCTTTCCGCAGTGCGCCCGTACTTAACCCGGTGCGTAGCGATGCAACAACTGATTACTACCAGATCAGGGTCAACAAGACACGGGTTAACATTATTCCGGGTCTCAGCACCGAGGTCTTCAGCTACAACGGAACAGTGCCTGGACCGACCATCAAGCAGCGCAAAGATCGTCAGTCTGTGGTTCGCTTCGTCAATGACAGCATTGGGACGCCAACCTCCACGCACCTGCATGGTATGGCTTCCCTACCTCAGTACGATGGTTACGCAGAGGATTTGATCCCACCTGGGTACTACAAAGATTACATTTACCCCAATAACCGGGCTGCAACGTTGTGGTATCACGACCACGCGATTCACAGAACAGCCCGCAACGTATACCAAGGATTGGCTGCCACCTACATTGTTCAAGATGATCTTGAGCTGGGCCTCCCTTTACCCAAAGGAGCGTATGATGTGTCGCTGATGATCCAAGACGTCATTCTCTCCCCAAATGGCTCATTAGTTTATGACGACGATGGTCAGGACAGCCTGATGGGAGACATCATTACCGTCAACGGTGTGCCTTGGCCTCGGATGGAGGTGGCAAACCGCAAGTACCGCTTCCGTGTGTTGAATGGATCACTTTCGCGCTCGTATCGGCTTGCCCTCAGTAATGGCAGCAAGTTTACGATGATTGGCACGGACGCCGGACTGATGGGATCGCCCGTAGAGGTGGCAAACTTCCGGCTTGGCATGGCAGAACGATACGAGTTTGTGATCGATTTTTCTAAGTACCCAGTTGGTACTAAGATTGTGCTGCAAAACCTGAGTCTGCCCAACAACGAAGACTATGACAATACTGGTGTAGTCATGCGGTTTGATGTGGTGCGGCAGGAACCAGATGATAGCTCTGTTCCCAGCACACTTCGTCCTTACAGTGTCATTCCTACCTCTTCGGCGGTGCGGACGCGGGAGTTCCGATATGAGCGGTCAAACGGACTGTGGGTCATTAACGGCAAAGTATGGGATGTCAACCGAATTGATGCTAATCCTCAAGTTGGCGATGTTGAAATCTGGCGGCTGTACAACAACTCAGGTGGTTGGTTCCATCCAATTCACGTCCACTTGATTGATGCTCAAATTATCGATCGCAACGGGAGAGCGCCTTTCCCTTACGAGCGCGGCTTCAAAGATGTCTTCTATGTGGGTGAAAATGAGTCTGTGCGAGTGATTGGCAAATTTGGTCCTCACACGGGTAAATATATGTCGCACTGTCACAACAGCGTGCATGAAGACCACGACATGATGAACCAGTTCCAAGTGGGTACAGGTGGCCCTGATCCGGTGACAGCCGCGCCCGCCCGCTCTCTGCCCGCACCGCCGCTTTAATCCATAGGTTGCTAGCTGCGTTAAGGATCGAGAGCTTGCAAGGCAAATTCCTCGACCGCTGTTAATTTCCAGTTTTTGCCTTGGTGCTTCTCTGGATGGGGAATTGCTAAGGCAAAAGCTGGGTAGAAATTTTGATAGTTCTTTAAGGCGACATAGATGGCTGCGCTAGATTCCTTCAGCCTTGCCGACGCTGACCAAATTTAGATTCGATCGCAAAATTAACCTCACCCAGGAGTTCTACCGATGCAGTCATTAGAGCTAAAGATTCAATCATGTTTTAGAGTCATTGCGATTTCAATGGCAATGACTTGTAGCGCGTTTGCTCTGACATCTCACCCGGTTCTAGCAGATTGTCAGGGTCACGATTCCCATCAGGTCTCTTCTGGTTCTCCTGATCATGATGCACATCACCCATCTTCAGCATCCAAACCGCGATCGCCCGAAGAATATGCTTTAGATCTAAAGGCTGAGCGCTTTGTCAATCGAGGACTAGAGCAGCTTCAGAATGGAGATGATAAAGGAGCTTTAGAAAGCTTTAGTCAAACACTGGAGGTGATCCCGACTCATGAGATTGCTCACACTTATAGAGGGCGTCTTCAGAGTGGTGTGGGAAATTATGAGGCGGCGATCGCGTCCTATACGGAAGCTATCAAGAGCAATCCTAATTTCTCATATCTCTATAACAGTCGTGGCGCGGCTCGTGAACAAGTGGGCGATAATGAGGGCGCGTTCAGTGATTACACTCAAGCGATTGAACTTTATCCAGAAGATGGCATCGGCCACAACAACCGAGGCGCGCTCAACTTAAAGCTGGGTAAGTATCAGTCTGCGATGGAAGACTTTAATCAGGCCATTGAAGATAACTCTGGTTACGCTGCTGCGTATGCTAACCGGGCTGAACTGCGGCTTCAACTCAAAGATATGCGCGGAGCAATGGCAGATTTCAATCAAGCTATTAAGCTAAATCCTAAGCTGGCTGCTGTCTATGTCCGCCGAGCAGATCTTCGCACTCAGATGGGCGATCGCAAAGGAGCCGCATCAGACCTTCAGTTCGCTCAAAAGCTGGAGCAAGAAGGCCAATCCCAGCAAGCGACTGCCACAGGTATCTTAATAGAATGAAAAAATTCGATGCACAGTGGCACAGTGCCAAGCTAAATGACGCAGAGACAAATTCGTGTCATGCAATAAATGCGATCGCTGCACGCTTGCAGGAATTAAGGTTGATGAAATTTATCAATGCACAAATCCATTCATAAACCAAATGTTAGGCTTTTTTGGAACAAATTTTTCATCCTTTTTTCTTGCTTCGCTCATTGCTCAAGCGAACTTTGGATCTCCAGCATCTGGGGGGGGACCGCCACCAAAAACAACTAGGTTTCAGTCTGTAGAAACAGCAAATACTTACTTTTCTGAGCCACTTTGCTATTTTCAAACGAGTGACAGCAGAGTGATTGACCTAACTTATTTATGTGGGCAATCTCCCACATTGCAGTCTTTTAGTTACCCTCAACCCCCTCAGGTCTACGATAATCGGGCAATTAGAACATTTGATGACTCTGTGTATGGAGAAGGAAATTGATATAAAGCAAGTGGTAGTGCATCAAAGAGTTGAGGGATAAGTAATACCAATCCCTCAACGTTAAACGACAGATATCATAGGACTAGTAGAGGATTCAGCCATCGAATATAACGGGAGCCTACAAACTGGAGATTTAAGAGAGTTGCATAACTCTCTGCCACAACTAATGCAAAAAGGAAAAACGAATGTTAAAAAGATTTGTAGCAACAGCGTTGGGGATATCTTCCGCAATGTCTCTAAGTCTACCAGCACAAGCACAAACAGGAGACTGGGCATATCCAGTACCATTTCGGAACTATCTCAGCCAACTGGCAAGAGAATCTGATTGGATACGAGAAGGACCTTTTGGACTACGGCATTATCACTTTATAGCCACTGCTCCTCTTGGCAGATTAGTAGCTCTTGCTAATGTGACCTGTGCACAGATGGAAGAGGGACGACCATATGCAACTATCAAAGCAGATGTTGAAGCTGATGCTAAGACAATGTTTCCCTCAACAGTCATCACTAAGTTAGGTGCAAGTGGAGTAAGTCGATTCGCAGATGTTGCAATTGGCTCAGCAGTTAAAAATACCTGCCCTACCTACAGTAGTAGCTTGCCTACATTAAACTACACCTTACCTGCAGATTAAAACATACCCAGTGTATGCATTGAGGGTGGGTCTGTTTGAAGTTGCAGCGATCGCTGTCCTCTATTGAGCTGATCGCTGCAACTCTACTTGGGTATGTAGTCTTGACTAAGCATAAAATACGATTTCGGGTGCTAAATTCTGGGTGCTGAAATCATAAACTTCCTGCTAAACCTGCTCCACCTAGCACATTCTAGTAAAGTAGAAATGGAATAAATACTAGATCTGCTAGGGTGGTCAGGGAGTAAAGCGATCGCTCCCACCCAGACCAATACTTGTGTTTCCAGGCCAGCAACGTAAAAACGGGCAAGGCAATCGACAACCCAGCAGCAATTGGAGGTAAGTAGAGGGAGGCAACCGCGAGCGCAGGTATCCTTTAAAGAATTAATTTCACATTTAAAGAAATATCTTCCTTAGCTGAAACGCTCTAAGAACAGAGGCTTTGATACGTTTTGGCTGTGAAATTAATTCTTTAAAGCTGTTGATTAATTTTTTAATGGACAGCTGATGAGCCAGGGACGAATGCCGCTTGGGCGTTGCTGAAAGAGTAATGCTGGCTTTGGCACAATGAAGGTATGAAATGTCCTCAATGTCACTCCACTCACACGGCTAAAAACGGTTACCGTCGCGGAAGACAGTGCTATCAGTGCAAGCAGTGTGGTCGCCAATTTCTCGAGTCTTACCGTCCTTGGGCTTACTCCGATGACATCAAGCAACTGTGCATCAAAATGTATCTCAATGGCAT
>NZ_JACJPK010000012.1:0-7000 GCF_014696035.1 Trichocoleus sp. FACHB-262
ATGCCATTGAGATACATTTTGATGCACAGTTGCTTGATGTCATCGGAGTAAGCCCAAGGACGGTAAGACTCGAGAAATTGGCGACCACACTGCTTGCACTGATAGCACTGTCTTCCGCGACGGTGACCGTTTTTAGCCGTGTGAGTGGAGTGACATTGAGGACATTTCATACCTTCATTGTGCCAAAGCCAGCATTACTCTTTCAGCAACGCCGCTTTTCTATATTCTGCTTATCAAAAAACATGTGTCTTTGACTGCACACAAGCTCGCACGTGACACCGGGAACAAACTGAGCAATATGTTGGGGAAAAAGTAGGGGAGCTTTCGATTCACTTTCCATCTTTTCAGCGAATTGTGTTTAGGGATGTGGAGTAAGGGCGATCGCAATACTTCCGTTAGGATTCGAACCTAAATAACAAAGACCTCGTTTCCTATCTGTAGCCCCAGATGCTAGGGAGTCGAACCCAAAGGCAGCAATGCTGCGGGTAGCCCAGCTCGCCCCAGAAGCAATTCTATTTTAGGCGCGATCGCTTGAAGCCAGCTTCAAAGCTGATTGAGGATAGCGAGGGAACAATGCCCGCGAACTTAACAGCGGGCAATGCTTGCTCCCTATGGGAACCTATGACCACTCTCCAGCAACTGAAGCAACTGATCGAAGCAAGCTCTGATTCGGAACTCAAGACCCAAGCCGCCGCCCTCCTCACCGCCGCTGAAACCGAAGTATCTGGCCTAGGTGAAGAGAAGGTCGCACTACTTCGCAAGCGCGATGAACTACTGGGCAAGTTGAACAAATTCAAGAAGTTTGAAGCCCACGCCGACGTTGACATTGACGAGCTGCTGCAAATCAAGGGCCGCTACGAAAGCCTTGATTCTGAGAGTAAGTCCAAATACCAAAAACTTTACGATAAGGACAAGACCGCTTTTGATAAGCGATTGGAGCAAATCGAGAAGGAGCGGGCTCAAGAGAAGCTCGATCGCGAGAACGAACAGAAGACTCTTGCTGCTGAGAAACTGAAGACTACAACCATCCTTGAGCTTTCAAAGCCCGAATATAACGTGTTCGACCCTGAGCAGTTGTTCATGCTGGTTGGTTCCCAAATCCGCTTGAGCGAGGCTGGAAAGCTGGTCTCCGGGGACGAGTACAAGGAAGTGGCGATCGCTGACTTCCTGGGTGGACTGAAGGATCAGCCGAGATACCAAAACCAATTCAAGGCTAACGGTGCCAACGGTTCTGGCTCGATTCCCTCCCAAGGTTCCGGTGGTTCTGGCACAGTAAACCCCTGGAAGAAGGAGAGCTTCAACCTAACCGCACAAGGCCGCATGATGCGCGAGAACCTAACGCTGGCCGCATCCATGAAAGCAGCAGCAGGGGTGAAGTAGATATGAACTTTGTAGTAGGACTAGCTGTGGGCCTGGTAATCGCTTGGACTACAGCAGTAGGGTCTTGTATCTGGTTTTTGCTTCATGCTCAGTGGTCGTCGGCGATCGCCGCTTTCCTCATTACATGGCTACTGAATTGGTTGGCTGGTCATCTATTGCAGGCTTGGAAGGATTGATGATGGACAAGAGCAAGGTCAAAGAAGTTGTCGATACCAACATCCTCAAAATGATGCGTCAGCTCGGTGTGCAGGCATGGAAGGTTGCAGTTTTGTATGAACCTACTGGCAATCCGAACTGGGTTGCGTCTTGTACACGTCAGCTACCCTACCAGTCAGCCGTCATTCGCATCGACCCCCACATGGCCGAGAGTGAAGCAGATGTTCTTAACTCTTTGCGTCATGAACTGATTCATGTGCTTCTAGCGCCTCTCGATGCTTACCGAGATGTGGTCATTAGCAATATTGAAGCTGACAGTCCAATGGATGCTGCTGAGGATCGGGCTTGGACTATGGCGATCGAAACTTGCGTGCTGGCAGTAGAAAGAATTTTTGATTGGGGGTTGGACCTGAAGCCAGGTCAGTCAATGCCAGTAGTGGCAGAGCCAGCGACTGAGGCGAAGCCAGTTAAAGAGAAGCGATCGCGGAAAGCTAGGAGTAAATAGCTATGGATAAGACCACGATCGCCCTTGCGGCTCAAGCAATGGGCGTAACTGAAGTCAAGCTAAATGAGCACTTGAAGGCTGGGCAGGTCATGAGTGAACAGTTTCTTCCTGAATTTGGGAAGCAGTTACAGTCTGAGTTCGGCGAAAGACTAGGAGAAGCGATCGCGAAAACCTAAAAGCAAATAGCCAGCAGCTACACACAGCCACAGAGCAGGGTTTCGGCCCTGCTTTTTGATTAGAGTGGGCCGTGAAGAGAATGCTGGGGTTTAGGGATGCCTTCATGTCAGTGAGTATCGATCTCTAGGCTTCTTATTTGGTTTGATTTGGAGTTTTCAGCCCTTTACTTCCGTACTGTAAGCCTTTGAACCAAAGTAGGCCAAGTTAAAAATTGGAGTAGGGGTAGTTGGGCAAGTGAGGCGATCGCAGAACAAACTACTCAAAATTTGGAGTTTGAGCAAGAAATCGATAATGACCCCTCAGTTCCGATTGTTAATATGCAGCAACCGCACTTAAGGTATACAATCATATCACTAGTCTACCAAGAACAAGATAGGCTCAACTGAGTAAATAACTAGTGTTCCATGCTCAACCCACGTAGTCTAAAGAATTTGAAGCCAATACCTTTAATAGGGGCTCAACCATTGGCACGCAAACCACTATCTGTAAAAGTCGAGCCAGAAATTGATCAAGCTGTCCGCTCGCTTAACAATCCCTCTGAGTTCTTGAGACGAGTTATCACAGAAGCTGTTAGACGCGAGCTAATTGGAGACTAGCTGAAGTAAGAATTGACTTAATTAATAAGGGTATCCAAGGCAAGGAATATGCCTATTGAAAAAAATAGACTTTTATACCATTTAACTTCATTAGAGAATATAGAGTCTATTTTAAGAAATGGATTACTTTCAAGACGTGATAATTTTCATAAGTTTGATGATGTAGCCGAATCGGACATCATTAAATTTAGAAAAAAGGTTGGTTTGGACTTATATGTACCGTTTCACTTTTTTCCAAAAAATCCTTTTGATGGCAGAGTGCAAATAGATTCTCCTAAAAAAACATTTATTTACATCTGTGTATCCAAAGAATTTGCGAGAAACAAAAACTTCAAGGTAGTTACAAAGCACCCCACAGCATTGAAGCATTTAAGTCTATATAGATACTTGCCTGGAATAAAGAAAATAGATTGGCATACAATGAATATTAGAGATTATTCTGATGACAACTGTAGACACGTTTGTATGGCAGAGTGCCTATCACCCAACTTAATCAAACTACAAGATTTTGAATGTGTTTATGCTCCAAATAATAGAGCGGCACATCATGTCAAAGAGAAATGCTTGGATGAATTTGATCGTTTATTGTTTCCCATAGAGGTATAAGGAAATCTATTTAGAAAGCAATTACTATGATTCAATTTACTACGGGAGATATTCTACAATCCAACGCTAGCTGCTTAGTAAACACAGTCAATTGTGAAGGCTACATGGGCAAAGGAATTGCCTATCAATTTAAACTGATGTTTCCTGAAAATAATAGGGACTATGTTAAAGCATGTAGAAATGGGTCTTTAAAGATAGGTAAGATTCATTATTTTTGGGAAAATAATAAATTAATTGTTAATTTTCCAACAAAAGACAAGTGGCGTGAAAAATCTAAAACCGAATATATACACAAGGGATTATTAGAACTAGTTAAACTCATTAAGTTACTGGAATTAGAGTCTATTGCTATTCCACCCTTGGGCTGTGGCAATGGGGGGCTAAGTTGGGCTGAAGTCAGACCAATGATTCTAGAACACTTATTCTCGGTATCAGATTTTACAGAAATATTAATATATGAACCATCTCAGTACTTTATTTCGAAAAGTTCTGAGGCACCAAAACTAAATGTGAGACATTTAGTTTTGAGGATATTCAAGCTTAAGTTGAATAAGTTCAACAAGCTACGTCTACAAAAGACAGCTTATTTCATGAATATTTTTCTAGGAAAAAGCTACTTTAAATTTTCGAAATACAAGTATGGTCCATATGCTCACTCTATTGATATTTTGACTAAAGATATTAAAGAGTTTCAGGATTTTTATGAAATACCTACTGAAGAAGCCTTTAAACTAGCAAAAACCACATTAACTAGTAAATCAATAGATCAGAAGATAAAAGATTTTGAGGAATTCATAGATAAAGCTACAGACTTTGTAAATGAGCTCACCTCTGACAAAGATTTAGAGCTTGTTGCAACAATCTGCTCACTGCTTGAGGCTGAACCAGATATAACGACTGAGAAAATCATAAGAGAGATAAAAGATTGGTCTCAAGAAAAAGCCAATAGATTTTCTGAGGAAGACATTTTAGAGGCAGTCCGCTCTCTTGAGTTAAAAAACATCATTCAAATAAATTTAATGGGGCTTTATAGCCTGAGCAAGTTTTGAATTAAGTTTTTGTCGAAAATATTTTTATTTCTAAGAACATACACAGAGCGATCGCTCAGGTTCTCTGACTTGTTTAAATTGGCGATCGCGCTTGGGGAAGTGGAGAGGGATGGAGGGGCGATCGCTCTAATCACGCAAAACCTAGACCAAGCGTTGAGATTCAGAAAATTTCTGATTTTGAGCTGAGTGCTTGGTGGGGTAGGGCGACCACACCTAGGAAGAGGGTTGAAGGGGCGATCGCTGTCCTGAGTCTTAAAGTTTTGCCTCGTTAGCGAGGATTGCTATTCCCCCTGCATTGATGGCAACTGATAAAGCTACTTAAGGCTTGTAGAACTCACTCAACTCCTCCAAAACTTTGTCCAAGCGATCATTCGCATCCTTGGCAAAACGAACACAGCAAGCACTCGAAGCCAAGCCACCCGCAGCCGTTACGGTGCCTTTGGAAAACTTGCTAGAGAGCAGCAATCCGAACCCTACTAAGCCTACGCAGGCAGAAATCGCAGTGGCACTTAGGGCTAGATTGAAAGAATATTTAGCTTGGCGTAATCGTTCTTGGATAATGGCATCTTCTACTGGAGTCTGATTTTTAGATGAAGGAATAAGGCTGTTCATGGGAAGTGTTGAGAGATTTCTTTTGACACTTTCATGCTCATTTAAAAACCCTCAAACTCCCTCCAGGTAATGGTTTTGTTGTGCTTCTCTTTAGCCTAACGTATGACTGTTCATATTCAATGGTTGGCTGATACTTTAGTTTTGGTTAGTTTAAGATTACTGATGAAGCAACTTGTTGGACGATGATGCCCCCAGCCAAGCGCAGAAGAGTGACTGTGACTGCCTCGCCTGTAGGTATCGATCGCGCAGAGAAGTCCTTGCTGAGGCAGGGATTCGAGTCCAAAAGTAATTTTGCAAAGACTCAGTTGATCGGCAAAAGCACTGTTGATAAGTTCTTCAATCGACAGCCCATTCAACTTGATACTTTTAAGAGAATTTGTAAGGCATTGAAGATAGAAGACTGGAGAAGTGTTGCAGAGTTAGAGTCCCTTGTGGCTCAATGTGAGTTAGAAGCTGCTGGAGAAGAAGTGGAGTTAGATGTTGCCGAAGCGATCGCAAGTCAGCCTACGGCTATGAACCTAACTGCTGCTCGTCGCATCACTGTTGCCAATCGGGAAAACGGGAAAGTTCAGTTCGAAATCGTTCTAAAAGGCGATATTGCCTCTATTGACGATCAAGTTCAAAAGACACTTGAAACGATTTTTAGAAGCCTGTTGGGGAGCAGTATCACGATTACAGATATTCAAGCAGGTAGCATTAGAATCAAACTCCAAGGCTCTCCAGAAGATTTTGCCAGACTGATCGATCGCTTGACTTCGGGAGAGCTGATAGAGATTAATGGTTTCCCAGTTGAAAACATCCAGATTTTGAGCCAAAGCTTTCTGGAGGAGGTTGAGGAGAGCAGCTCTAACAACAAGTGGGATTTAGTTCAAGAGATTATCAGTCGTCCGCTTCCGGGACGGCAGGTAAGTGGAGCCGATCTCAGTGATGCCGACCTCAGTGGAGCTGACCTCCGTGATGCTGACCTCAGTGGAGCTGACCTGAGTGACGCCGATCTCAGTGGAGCCGACCTCCGTAATGCCCTCGACCTTGCCCTCAACCGCGCCCTCCGTGATGCCCACGCCCTCCGTGATGCTGTCAATCACGCCCTCGCTCTCAAGCGCGACCGCCCCCTCAATCTCTACCTTACCCTCAACCTCAACCGCACCCTCAACCGTGCCCTCGACCTTGCCCTCGACCTCGACCACACCCGCGCCTTCAATCTCGACCGTGCGCTGAAGCGTGCCCTGGAGCGCGACATCGCCCTCGACCGCGATCTCAACTTTGCCCTCGACCGCGATCTCAACTTTGCCCTCGACCGCGCCCTCACCCGTAAACGCGACCTCACCCGCAACCTCGCCCACGCCCGCGATCTCAACTTTGCCCTCGACCGCACCCGTACTCGCAACACCAACCTAAAGGGAGCCAATCTAGGCGGAGCGATCGTCGAGCATACTCTCTTTGGTAAAGGTATAGGACTCACCCAGGCCGAAAAACTTGATTTAGAGCAGCGCGGTGCAATCTTTAGCGACTCCACAGGCGATCGCGAATTCATCTTGAGATAACAAGTCCTTACCTAATCGTCCCGATCGCTTGGATGAGGTGCAGCAGCGATCGCTCTTCACCCAGACCTCCCCAAAAAGATGTCCGAACCTTGGACAACTGGCAGGAGCACTCACTTGGTTGCGTTCCCCAATTGGGGAAAAGTTGCAGGGGCGATCGCGCCACTGATTAAGTCCCCTCAGCAGTGGAATCGCCTTACCTCTAAGGTGCCCTTATGGCCCCATGAAGATCTCTTGAAGTACCGTTTTTAGTACTGTTTGGGGTGGTTTTCGTGAGTGGACTAGGTGCTGGGATGGTTATACCAATTCTCTAAATTCTGGCGACAGATAGAGCATCCAAGATAGATTGCCGTCCCGTAATCGATGCCACGACTTCAT
>NZ_JACJPK010000013.1:0-4919 GCF_014696035.1 Trichocoleus sp. FACHB-262
TCTCTTTGGCATCTGCCTCTACACTGGATGCCGCATTAGCGAAGCCTGCACGATGCTCACAACGGATGCTTACGATGCTGCTGGGGTCAGAGCCAAGATGACGCTCCGCAAGGCCAACACAAAGGGCAAGCAGGAGACGCGCCAGATTCCGGTCAATTCGGTTCTCAAGGAATACCTGGAGACGTACCGCGCCGGGGCGGGCAAGCAGTACCTCTTCCCCGGACGGCACGGGCGCGGGCACATCAATCCTAAGTCGGCAGATGAGATTTTGCGGGAGACGTGCGATCGCTTGGGGCTGGTGGGAGTGAGTACTCACAGCTTTAGACGAACTGCTCTAACCCGGATGAGTAGTGCCGGAGTGCCATTACGAGTCATTCAGGAGATATCAGGACACCGTAGCTTGCAGGCCCTCCAACGCTATCTGGAGGGGGCGATCGCGTCTCTGAGCTTCTGAGTTTCTAAGGGCGATCACTTCGTTATTAGGTTAACCACTCTCGGGCTATTTGCTCAGGGGCGATCTTGTCAGCAAGTCTTGGAGGTGATTATGCCTGCTTAGAACTCCACTCTCTTTGAGCCTAACCTTCCAAGCCCTGTGCTAACTTCCACTAGGCCCAGGCGCTCGCCTTCCTCGCTCAGCTTTTTGTTCCTTAAACGCACCCCCTAGGTGTCCGGGAGCCTACATTAATCCGATTCATCCCAGCCAGATTCAGGAGCGCGCTATCATAGCGAACCACCTGGCGGTTAACTTTGTATCCTCGTCGGACGGATAAAGCTTTACTGGGACCAAAACTCGCAAAAGATTCTCCTGCACTCCGCACAGAAGCGCCCTGGAGGGTTTGGACTGCACGGCCACTAATGGTGTTGTCGTTGGCCTGTCCCTCGACACAAATCGCTTCTCCATCCACATAAGAAAAAACTCCAGACACATTATTCCCCTGCTTGCGGAAGTGGAACACGATGCCGCCATTGGCTAAGAGGGTTTCGTCGGAAACGATGCTCTGATTGGTCGTTCCATTCCAATAACGATAATTGCCGTCAGCTAGAGCTTGGATGGTTTTTGTCGGTGCATTGACTGGCGCTAAAACGTCTGCCCGGCTAATTAGCATGACCGTCTCACTTTTCCCGCAGTCGAGATTTCCCTGGCAGGCTTCTGCTAGGATATTACCCGATTCATAGGTGAGACGTACCCGTTTGCCCACTAGCTGTTGTTCACAAATATCGAATTCGGCAAATTCGGTTGAGGTTTGTCCACTATCGTCTTTTAGCTCTACATAACAGGCCCGGTCACCAGCGCTGAGGCGTTGAATCGTGGCGATAGGGGGTTGGCTGGCGGTGGCGGTAGAACCCAGTGCTCTGACCAACAGGATGCTAGCAATGACGGTTGCAGAAACCCACTGACGTTTTGAAAATAATCTCATGGTAGAAGTCCTAGTAATTGTTAAATCGTCGGTCAAATTAGCGAGAGCGGCTGTCGTTGCTGGATAGTGTGGTGCACTCATGCCCATCATTCCAGGCCACCTTACACGCCGCCAGGGCTTGAATTTCCACTGTTGTCAGCGCTGCCAGCTTTGTTGAATTTATTGGAGTAATATTTGGCTAGCCAAGCATCATCGAATTGATATCGAACATGTGATTGGCACCATCATCAATGGTGGCCAGACTATTCAGTGCTCACGTGAGGGGCAACCGCAGTGAGAATATGCTGGAGATGCGTTGTTCAACTTGAATCCGATCACTAGGTCTGACCTTACCACTAATTGCAACAATACCGCCTTGATCGTCGATGCGTTCAAGCTCATTATCTAGGGGTATGGTTAAACTCAGCGGAGTGGGGGACTGGTCCGCTGAGTTTAACCATACCCGTAATGCGCTAGGGAAAAACAGTTTTGGGTTCAGGTGCATGTCCTAAATAGAGGTAAGCTGCTGCTCTGAGAACAATCTGAGAGTAGAGGATTTTTTGAATTTCTAAACTGGGCGCTCGACTGGCCGCCGCCTTGTAAGCTGTGATTTCCCCGCCCAGGCTCCAATCACTCCCGGTTAAGTAGTGGTCATAGTCGTGCATGACAAGAAAGGCAAATCCATAAAATGGGTTTGAGTAAATAGAATTGTCATATCCCTCCTCAGCAGATACCCACAGATGATCATTTTCAATATCCATAAACATCTCGGCAACCTTTTGATAGCGTAGGTCATCCGAGAATTGAGCATTGAGTGGAGTTTGTCTGAATTGTTGCATAAGCCAATCACACAGCTCCGCTTGGGTTTGCTCCAAAATCTGAGCAGGTTTTCCTTCTAGATAGAGTTTGGCGAGCTTTTCAACTTTGGCGATAGTTTTATCTAGAGAAACCGTGGGCCGATACCAAGCTTGGACGTGTGGTTTAGGAGAAGAATTTGCCAGGGCTAAGTTTAACGGCGATGAAGTCATCCTGTTGCCTCAGATTAATCAACTTTTGTTAGGTTAAATGCGGAATCCGCAGAAGTCGTGAGCCTGGTGAATGAAAGCAACCGTTGAGCAACTTGTATCCATTTCCATCTTTGCCCAGCTACAGTCCGAGCAACTTGCAAGTCTACAGCCCCACACGGTGGTTCAAACCTATCAAGTCGGGGAAATCATCTCTCACGAGGGCGATCGCCTGCCCCCTCGCCTCTATGCTCTGATTCAGGGACTGTTGCGAGTTTCAAAAACAGCAGCGAGTGGGAAAGAGACGATTCTGCGAACCTTGACGAGTGGCGACATCTTTGCGGCTCCTGCTCTCTTTGGTAATGGCATTGCTCCTGCCACCGTGATGGCTGAGGCTCAGGCCCAAGTGCTGATGGTGAACCGTGAAGCGCTGTTGGCGGTGATTCAAGCGAACCCAGAAATGGCGCTACAGATGATGGCTGTTTTGAATCAGCGGCTTCAGCAGTTGCATGAAGTCGTACATGGGCTCGTTTCAGAACGGGCGATCGTGCGGTTAGCTCGCCTGATCCAATATTCAGCGACAGAGCAGGGCACAGAAACAACTGCACAGGGAGCTTGCCTCACCTTGCGCCTGGCTCACTACCAGATTGCTCGCAGCATCGGCATCACCTACGAAGAGTGTGTGCGGCTCTTCAAGCAATTGCACTCAGTTGTTGCTTACAGCCGAGGTGGGAAAATCACTATCTTGGATTGGGAAAGGCTGGATGCGATCGCCCAAGGCACGATAGAAGCAGATTCGCTCCCTGTTACCCCCACCAAAAAATAGACCACTAACCTGCATCCGAAAGTGTTAGCAGAAACGCCAGGTTTGCTGATGCCTTTAGTGCATGAGGCGCATTAGCAGGCATCAGCACAAATACACCAGGTTCCAGGTGAATATCTTGTCCTGTTAATCTCAGCGTTCCTTGCCCTTCCAGTACTTGAACCACGGCGTTACGAGCTGAGCTATGTTCCGCAATCTCAGTGCCTGCGGCTAGAGACAAGAGAGTGTACTGGCAATGAGGAAGTTTGAGTAACACTTTGCTGAGGATTCCTGTGTCAGGATACTCCAGTTTGTCTTTGAGTTGAGCCGTCAGCGATGAGGAAGTCTGCATTGTCGTAGTCATCGTTGGTCTCCTAATCTAGTTCCGTTCTGCACACAAAATGAAATAACCTAACTCCTGTTCGTACTGCTTGAACACTCGCCGTATGGCCAGCAGGCGATCGCGCAGTTGAGGATGAGTGAGGACGTTCCAGAAGACTTGGATTGAATTGACCAGTCCTTCGTCTTGAATGACGCGAGCTGGACTGAGCAGTCCCATTGCTCCTGTCTGATGTTGTGAAACTTGTAATCCGGCTGTTTCACAAGCTGCGATCCAGTTGGTCTCAGATAACGGAGTTGAGTTGGCTCGAAGCGCGGCTGCCAGGGCTTGATGAATTTCTGCTTCCTGGTCCTGGGCTAACAACTCATGGGAGAGGAACTTCCCTCTTGGCTTGAGGCGATCGCAAATACCTCTCATAATTTTGGCTTTGCCTGAAGCCGATTGCATGGTGAGAATGGCTTCTGCCAGCACGTAGTCAAACTGCTCTGGAATCTGCTCTAAATGGAAAATATCGCCCTCAATCACCTGCACTTGTTCTGCCAACCCAGCGGCTTGAATATTGGCACGAGCACGGGCCACACTTTCAGGGTTCTTTTCGATCCCTACCACCCGAACCCCATATTGTTTGGCGAGGGCGATCGCGCTATTGCCAAAACTGGCCGCCAACTCTAAAACCGTTTCCCCCGGTTGGAATTGAGCCCACTGAAACAATTGCTCAGTGGCAGCTTTACCACCCGGTCGCAGAATCTTCTTTCCAGCCCTTGCCATCACCTGATGTCCAGGAGCCGTTGCAAAATTGATGGTTGATTGAGACATGGCTTTATCCTCCAGTCCAGATGTTTCTACTTTGTCAAACTACGGACAAGAGAGATATGAGCTACCTCATGAAGTGTCAACGAAATCTGAGGTTGAAGCATGATGGTAGCCTGAATGCCAGAGCAGCTTAACTAGATGAGAGCCAATAACCGTAATCACAAGATGCCTCCCCCTGCACCCAACTAGATCTAGGTTTATGAGGTAGCTCATATTCTTGGTGAGAACAATTTGGCAAAGTGAGAGTCATTCACCTGTTGTCTTGCCTCTTTTTACTTTCCTGGTGGTGAGGGGGCAATTTTATTCCTATCGATTGCGATAGCAGCTTTGGAGGATCTGGACCATGATACGACTGCTCGTTAACTTCTTAGAGGCGCTGCTCAACACCTTTTATCGAGGTCGCGATCGCATTTTTGCGCGATTTTTTGTCCTGGAAACAGTGGCTCGGGTGCCTTATTTTGCCTACACCTCGGTCTTGCATTTGTATGAAACGATGGGGTGGTGGCGCAAATCTGACTGGCTGAAAGTGCATTTTGCTGAGTCCTGGAATGAACTGCACCATC
>NZ_JACJPK010000014.1:0-26628 GCF_014696035.1 Trichocoleus sp. FACHB-262
TCACGAAGGCATGATTTATGTGGTCATGATTCGATTGATGCTGCGACGATTAACCAAGAATCGACGGAGATGGAACTCTAAAACTGCTTAACTAACTTTTACAAACACTTTCTATGATGATCATGCAAAGATTTTAGAAAAATTTTTAATGGGGCTCAATACGAATACATCGCGAGGGATTCCTGTGGGTCCTGCTCCTAGCATCGTTTTGGCCGAGGCAATTATGGGAGACATAGACAAGAAAATAGCGACTTTTACACGAGATTTCACTCGATGGGTTGATGACATCAGAATATTCTTCCCATCCAAGGAAAAAGCACAGTTTGTATTACATGAACTAACAAGATATTTGTATGGATCCCATAGACTTGTACTTTCAGATCAAAAAACTCGCATTATTACCGTTGAAGAATTTAAAGAAAAGTATAATAAGAGTGAAGAGAAAATCGAAAAAGAAGCAATTCTTCGTGGATTTGATGAGTATGTATGCAGTAAAAAAGTAGAGCTAAGTAGTCATTATCTTCCATTCTTAGAGGTAGACGAAGGTCCTTCGTCTATCGAGGATTTGAAAAATGATGAAAAATTTAAAGTTGTGACAGCTGCGTATGAAGAGTTACTTCAAAAAATCTTAAGTGAAAGATATCTCGACATAGGGCTTACCAGACATTTGCTCCGTCAAGCTTCAAATTATAGATATCGAAATTTAGTACCAATAATCTTGAATAATTTTGAGAAACTTTTGCCTGTTATCCGAGAAGTAATTATCTACCTCAATAGAGTTATTTCTGAAAAGCAAGTACAAAGCTATAAGAATATATTTGAATTTATTTTGTCTCAAAAGTATATTGAGCTACCATACATAAATATTTGGATTTTTCACTTCCTCCAAAATAAGCATTTCAATAAAATTAATCTTTCAATTAACTACGACTCAATTAAGCGGATTAGAGAAAAAGCTCTGATAGCAAAGCGTAAAGGTGATACAACCTGGGTAAAGGAATACAAAGATAGCTTAGATGTCTTGGGACCTTGGGATAAAAGGGCTGTTCTGTATACTGCTTCAATACTATCTCGGGATGAAATGACTCATTGGATCAATCTAGCCTCAGCGAGGGGAGACATTTTAGATAAAGCCATAGCATCATATTTAATAAGTGGTTCAGTACATCATCAGTTAGATAAGTAGATGCAAAATAGCTTTGCTTAAGTGCATAACAGTAAGTTACTCTTGCTGCAAGGAGTAGATAAAAGCTTTCACTGGAGCCACTGAGTTTGCTGACACTTCCTTATCAAGAATTGTTAAACAGCCAAAATCCGATCGCCTCCTCGGATAACCCTAGTAAAAATGAACCAATTAATACGGGATGCCGATCGCAGTTGAGGGATTAGCAGCGATAGAATCATTAAGGACTGTTTAGCGCTGCCCTTCATGTCTCAACGCTCCCGTTCTGCCAACCGCAAATCCACCGAGCCTACCAATGGACATCATCCATCCCAGGCGAAGTCAGTGGACCAAAACACTATTCGGATTCGGGGAGCCCGCCAGCACAACCTCAAGAACATCGACCTAGAACTGCCCCGCGATCGCCTCATCGTTTTTACCGGGGTGTCTGGGTCTGGCAAATCTTCCTTAGCGTTTGACACCATTTTCGCCGAAGGGCAGCGGCGCTATGTCGAGTCTCTCAGTGCCTATGCGCGGCAATTTTTGGGCCAAGTCGATAAACCCGACGTCGATGCGATCGAAGGACTCAGCCCCGCCATTTCCATCGACCAAAAATCTACCTCCCACAACCCCCGCTCCACCGTTGGCACCGTCACCGAGATTTACGACTACCTGAGACTCTTGTTCGGACGAGCCGGAGAACCCCACTGTCCCCACTGCGATCGCTCCATTGCCCCCCAAGCCATCGATCAGATGTGCGATCGCATCATGGAATTGCCCGATCGTACCCGCTTCCAAATTTTGGCTCCTGTGGTTCGGGGCAAGAAGGGCACCCATAAGAAACTGCTCTCTAGCCTCACCTCTGAAGGCTTTGTCCGAGTGCGGGTCAACGGCGAAGTGCGTGACCTCAGTGACTCGATCGAGCTAGAGAAAAACCAAGCCCACAACATCGAGATCGTGGTCGATCGCTTGGTCAAGAAACCTGACCTAGAAGAACGCCTAGTCGATTCGCTCACCACCTGCTTACGGCACTCGGAAGGTATCGCGATCATTGATATTCTGTCTGCCTCTGATGCTGAGTCTGGTACAGATTCCAACGTAGTGGCTCTCCCGACGGGGAAAAACGCAGCTAAAAATTCAGTGCCAGTAGCCGCAGAACCCGGTGGGCAGTACGGGCTACCACGAGAATTAGTGTTTTCAGAAAACTTTGCCTGCCCAGAACATGGTGCGGTGATGGAAGAACTGTCCCCTCGTTTGTTCTCCTTCAACTCTCCCTATGGTGCTTGCCCCAATTGTCATGGTTTAGGCAGTCACCGCACCTTTTCCGCAGATTTGGTAGTGCCGAATCCAGCCTTACCCGTCTATGCCGCGATCGCCCCTTGGTCGGATAAAGACAACACTTATTACCTCTCCTTGCTCTACAGCGTCGGAGAAGCCTTCGGTTTTGACATCCAAACACCCTGGAACAAGCTCACCCGCGAGCAGCAGCAGATCATCCTGAATGGCTCCAAAGACGCGATCAAAATTGAAGTGGATTCCCGCTATCGTGATCAGAAAAGCTACGTGCGGCGGTACGAAGGTGCCCTCAATATCCTGCAACGCCAGTACGAAGAAGCCAGTTCGGACCTCTACAAGCAGAAGCTAGAGCAATATCTGGTCGATCAACCTTGCGATGTTTGTCAAGGGCGACGGCTGAAGCCAGAATCGCTGAGCGTGCGGCTGGGCCAATACCAGATCAATGAGCTGACTGGCGTTTCTATTCAAGAATGCTTAAACCGAGTAGAAGGTTTGAAGCTGAGCGATCGCCAAGCCACAATTGGGGATTTGGTGCTGCGAGAAATCAAAGCTCGTTTGCAATTTTTGCTGGATGTGGGTCTAGATTACCTAACGCTCGATCGCACCGCCATGACTCTCTCTGGAGGAGAGGCCCAACGAATTCGTCTCGCTACGCAGATCGGATCGGGTCTTACAGGGGTGCTCTATGTCTTGGATGAACCTAGCATCGGCTTGCACCAGCGAGATAATGGCCGATTGCTCCGTACTCTCGACAAGCTTCGTACCCTGGGCAACACGCTGATTGTGGTCGAGCACGACGAAGAAACCATTCGCGCTGCCGATCACCTCGTAGATATTGGCCCTGGCGCGGGGATTCATGGCGGCCATATTGTTGCCCAAGGTAGCTTTGAGGACATTTTAGCGGCTCCTGATTCCTTGACAGGGGCTTACTTGTCGGGTCGCCAAGTGATTCACACGCCAACCGAACGCCGAGAAGGTAATGGCCGAGCTTTAAAGATTAAAAAGGCTTCTCGCAATAACCTCAAGCAGGTAAGTGTCGAAATTCCTTTAGGCGAATTAGTCTGCGTTACGGGTGTTTCGGGGTCTGGTAAATCCACCCTAATCAATGAGCTGCTCTATCCAGCGCTACAACACCATTTCGGCCATAAAGTTCCCTTCCCCAAGGAAATGGAAGCTCTAGATGGCCTGAATGCCCTCGACAAAGTGATTGTCATCGATCAATCACCGATTGGCCGCACTCCTCGTTCTAACCCTGCCACTTACACAGGCGCGTTTGATGTGATTCGGGATGTGTTTGCGGAGACGATCGAAGCCAAGGCTAGAGGTTACAAACCAGGGCAGTTCTCCTTCAACGTCAAAGGTGGACGCTGTGAAGCCTGCGGTGGTCAGGGGGTGAACGTGATCGAGATGAACTTCCTCCCCGATGTTTATGTGCAATGCGATGTCTGCAAGGGAGCCCGCTACAACCGCGAAACCCTCCAGGTGAAGTACAAGAACAAATCGATCGCCGATGTCCTCAATATGACCGTGGAGGAAGCCTACGAGTTTTTCAAAAACATTCCCCAAGCCTCTAACCGCCTACAAACTCTAGTTGATGTGGGTTTAGGTTATATCCGTCTCGGTCAAACCGCACCCACTCTCTCTGGCGGTGAAGCTCAACGAGTGAAACTAGCCACCGAGCTATCTCGCCGCGCCACAGGTAAAACTCTCTATCTAATCGATGAACCCACGACAGGGCTTTCGTTCTACGATGTCCACAAGTTGCTGGATGTGGTGCAGCGTTTGGTAGACAAGGGCAACTCGGTCCTCGTAATTGAACACAACCTGGATGTGATTCGCTGCTCCGATTGGGTGATTGACCTCGGTCCCGAAGGCGGCGACAAAGGTGGTGAAATTATTGCCGTGGGCACCCCAGAGGAGGTAGCAGAGAACGAGCGATCGCATACCGGACACTATCTCAAGCAGGTCTTAGAGCAATATCGCTCTCTCGCTCCTACAGAGTGAATCTTAGAGGGGATTTAAGACAACTATTTTTTGTCTAAAAGGGAGTGGCAAGCCTACATCCTCAAACTAGTTATGTCTGAATCTTGGACTCACGCCTATACCTCGACCAACGGCATCAAGCTGCACTACGTCACTCAAGGCGAAGGGCCGTTGATGTTGATGCTGCATGGCTTCCCGGAGTTTTGGTATTCCTGGCGCAAACAAATTCCGGAGTTTGCCAAGGACTACAAAGTCGTGGCGCTGGATCTGCGCGGCTACAACGATAGTGATAAGCCATCTGAGCAATCCGCTTATGTGATGGCGGAGTTTATCAAAGACATCAAAGGCGTGATCCAGGGCTTAGGGTACGACAAGTGCGTGCTAGTGGGACACGACTGGGGAGGCGCGATCGCCTGGAATTTCGCCTATGCCCATCCAGAACTGCTCGATCGCCTGATCATCCTGAACTTACCGCACCCAGCCAGGTTTGCCGAAGGACTCCGCACACCCCAGCAGTTGCTTCGCAGTTCCTATATCTTTTTCTTCCAATTACCTTGGCTCCCGGAGTGGCTGATCCAAGCGGGCGATTATCAACCGCTAGAGGCAGCTTTTAAGGGGATGGCAGTGCATAAAGATGCCTTTACCGCAGCGGACATACAAACCTATAAACAGGCAGTGGCTAAACCAGGTGCCCTCACCGCCATGCTGAACTATTATCGGAACGCCTTTCAGCAAGGGTTGTTTAAGCCAGATTGGGGAGTGCTAGAGGTGTCCACGCTCATGATTTGGGGCGAGGAGGATACGGCCCTAGGAAAAGAACTCACCTACGGAACAGAACAATATGTGAGAGATTTTCAGATTAAATATATTCCTGACTGTAGCCATTGGGTGCAACAAGAGCGGCCCCAGCTCGTAAATCAGTACATGCGTGAGTTTTTAGCCAAGAAGTAGTCTTAAGGGTGATTTACTATACCGGGAAAGCTTGTATACCAGTGGTCTGACCTTCAAAGGTAAAACGAAGTCATGAGTCAAGGAAACACCGAAGTTTGCTCTGCTTGTGGTGTCAAAATTTTGAGAATTCCGACTGGCGATCGCGTCTTGTTCTCTGTCGGCCCACCGGGGACTAGGGCAACGCTATGGGCTAGGGTTTGCCAATTTACTCAAAAACCAGGCTGCATCAACAAAGACAGAGATGCAGTCGGAGAGATGAAACCGAACGACTACTACCAAGCCGAACTATAGAAAAAGCGATCGCCCTCTTTGAAGCTAGGAGAGCGATCGCTTTTTAATTAGCAAACCTGGAGGGCAGCTCACGGTTGAATGCGCTATAACTACCACTTCAAGAGATTGAACTGTTCCATGTCCACCGTGTCACGGTTGCGGTAGATAGCTAGCACGATCGCTAGACCCACTGCTGCCTCTGCTGCCGCGATCGTAATCACAAATACTGTGAATACCTGACCTTTAATCTCTGCGGAGTCGAGGTAGTTCGAGAACGCCATCAAATTTAAGTTGACGGAGTTCAGCAGCAATTCGATCGACATCAATACTCGTACCGCGTTCCGGCTGGTGACGAGGCCATAAATGCCAATGCAAAAAAGAGCAGCCGCTAACAGCAAAAAGTATTCAAGTTGCATAAATCTCCTCACGGGTGACTAAACGAATCAACTAAAAGCTTAGAAATCAACACCATTCATGGAATAGGTAGGATTAAGGATCTAAGCGATCGCTGGGGGTCACTGGTCCTTCAGCACCCGATTGGGATGATTTAATTCGGCTCCCACTTAAAGCGGGAACTGCTTCTCTGGGCCGTTCTTGCAAGGTAAAAACTTGGCGTTGAGTTTGCGTAGTGGAGGTGTCGTCTGGTAGGAACTCACGGCGAGCTAGGATAATTGCGCCCACCAAAGCCATTAGCAGCAAGATCGAGGCCAATTCAAACGGCAGTAAAAAGTCACTGAAGAAGTGTTTGCCAATTACCACAATGGCATCATCTCCAGCACCAGGCGCAGTTGAGAGAGACCAAGGAGTTGAAAGCACCATGGTGCTGAGCAGGGCAAACAAGCTTACACAAACCAATCCGGTCAGTGCCTGACGCACCCAAGCGTTGGGCATAGGCTTAAAGTCTTCTCGCTTGTTTACCAACATGATGGCAAACAGAATCAAGACGTTGACGGCTCCCACATAAATGAGTACTTGAGCCGCAGCGACAAAGCCCGCATTCAGCAAAATGTACAGCCCAGCAATGCTGATGAACACACCACCAAGCAAGAAGGCTGAGTAAACGATATTAGACAGCAGTACCACACCAAGAGCTGCCCCAATCATCATCAGACCTAGCAGGCCGAATGAGACAATCTGAACTCCTTCCGCTAGATTCACTATCCTTTGATCTCCTTAGAATGCATGCGCGTCAAGCTAATTACGCTTGGGTCTTCTCAGAATTTTGCTCAAGCTGTTCCGAAATCTCTTCCGGGCGCTGGCCTGCTCGCTGGCTACCGGGGGGCAGATCATGAGGGTCCATGACACCTTTGGGTAAGTAAACCAGCTCTCGTAGCGGTGTCACCATTGGGTCATCTGTGACTTTATACGGCAAGCGACCTAGAGCCACGTTGTCATAGTTCAGCTGGTGGCGATCGTAGGTTGATAGCTCGTAGTCTTCCGTCATCGACAGACAGTTGGTGGGGCAATATTCCACACAGTTACCGCAGAAGATGCAAACTCCAAAGTCGATGCTGTAGTGCTTGAGCTGTTTCTTCTTAGTTTCTTTGTTAAATTCCCAATCTACGACTGGCAGGTTGATTGGACAAACGCGGACGCAGACTTCACAGGAGATACATTTGTCGTACTCAAAGTGAATCCGCCCTCGAAACCGCTCAGAGGGAATTAGTTTTTCGTAGGGATACTGGACTGTAATGGGTCGTCGGCGCATGTGGTCGAAGGTTACAGATAAGCCTTGACCAATGAAGCGAGCGGCTTGTACCGCTTCTTTGGTGTAGTCGCCAACTTGTTTGAGGAACTTGAGCATGGAGTCACCGTTCTTGAAGGATGAAGGATGGAGCTTGCTTCTTGAAGGGAGAGGGATGAAGTCAGGATACAGTTGGCTAACAATTCGATATCCAGCTTCATCCGAGGCTGTCTAAGCTGTAGTTTTAGCTACCCAACCTAGCCACCAAAGGCAAAGGGAAGGGTGAGCTTAAGGGCCGCAGTCAGTAATAAGTTCACCAAGCCTACAGGTAAAAGAAACTTCCATCCTAAGTCGAGGAGTTGGTCAATCCTTACCCGTGGTACTGTCCAACGCAGCAAGATCGCCAGGAAGATTAGGAAATAGGCCTTGAGCAGGGTCATGGTGATGCCCAAAGTTGCAGTGATAATTTGCAACCAAGGCGTCGTTTCGCTAATGCCGAACCAGTTGGAAATTAAACCCAGGGGAATGGGGGATTCCCAACCACCCAGGTATAGCACAGCGACGAAGAGGGCTGAGAGTACCAAGTTGACGTAAGAACCGAGGTAGAAGAGGCCAAACTTCATTCCGGTGTACTCAGTTTGATAGCCAGCGACCAGTTCTTCTTCCGCTTCTGGTAAGTCAAAGGGGAGGCGCTCACATTCAGCGAGGGCAGCAATCCAGAAAATTAAGAAGCCTACAGGTTGCCGCCAAATATTCCACCCTAGAATGCCGTAGCCTGCTTGTTGGTTGACGATGTCAATCGTGCTGAGGCTGTTCGACATCATCACGATCGCTAAGACCGACAAAGCCAGGGGAATTTCGTAGCTGATTGACTGAGCGGCTGCCCGCAGTCCCCCAATCAAGGAATATTTGTTATTCGAGGCATACCCGGCCATGAGCAGGCCAATGGGGGCAATGCTAGAGAGGGCAATCCAGAGAAAGACGCCAATGTTCAGGTCAGTGATTAGCAGATTCTGTCCGAAAGGCACGATTAGGTAGGACAGAAACACCGGAATCACGACGATCGCGGGTCCTAGGGTAAACAGGATAGGGTCGGCTTTGAGCGGAATAATATCCTCTTTCAGGACTAGCTTGAGGCCGTCAGCCACCGGAGCGAGGGCTCCCAAAGGACCAATGAACTCTGGGCCAATCCGTTGTTGGGCGGCGGCTGAGATTTTCCGCTCTAGCCAAACACAAGCCAAGACACCGACGGTAGCGCCTAGAAGCATCACAACCATCGGCAGGGGCAGCCAAACGAGTCTAGCAACATCGGCGGGTAAGCCTAGCTGCACAAGCGCTTGGATAAAACTTCCTTGTAGGTCAATTCCTGGATTCATGTTTTCAATAATGGCGATCGCTGAGTTCGTTCAACCAAATTAAAAGCTGCTGAGTGGGCAACTTTATAGTTTGTGGTCGCTGTCTAAATTCTCAATCCAGCAGCTAACTAGAATGGACTGATCACTTAAGTTTCTTTATGAAGAATGTTTGACTTCTACAGTGCCTAGTATATCGCTGGACGGGCTTGTCAGCGGTCTTAGCCATAAGAAGTTGTACCTATTAAAGCCCTAGCATCTTTAACTGAGGATGGCGGCTCTGCCCTCACTTCAACCCATCTAAAAATCTAATTTGCTAAAACTCTATGGATTCCATAGAAAATTTTTAGCGAGTTGTGAGAGGCGTACTTCCTGTGGGGGGCCTTTCACAACTCATTAGGAATTGCCATACAAAAAACCCCCAAACAACACGCTTGAGGGCTGGAGTTCCTGAAAATCGTCACTTTGCTTATCCTGACAAGCTTGATCCCGAACAGCAAGGGGGCATGACCCATCACTAGTGGATCTAGGGGGCGATCGCAGCTAAGTTATAGCGTTGATAGGGAAGAACAACTAGCGCTTTTCGATCGGAATGTAGGGCGCTTCGTGAGTCCCGGTATAGATCTGGGTGGGGCGGAAAATGCGGTTTTCGGCCAGTTGTTCTTTCCAGTGGGCCAGCCAGCCAGCTACCCGCGAGATGGCAAAGACAGGCGTAAACAAATCGGTGGGAATGCCCAATTTGCTATAAACCAGACCAGAGTAGAAATCAACGTTGGGGTAAATTCCCTTGGAACCCAGCTTTTCTTCTACAGCTCGCTCTAGCTCGATCGCGATGTCGTAGTATTTGTCTCGACCAAACTTCTCAAATAGCTGCTCAGCCAAGCTTTGCAGAATCGTGGCTCTGGGGTCTTTGACTTTGTAGACGCGGTGCCCAAAGCCCATAATTTTAGCTTTGCGCTCCAAAAGACCATCTAAGTAGGGACGGACATTGGCGACAGAGCCAATTCCTTCTAGCATCGAAACTACCTCTTCATTCGCACCACCGTGGAGGGGGCCTGCCAGAGTGCCAACAGCCGACGCAATGACTGCATAGGGGTCAGTCAGAGTTGAGGCTGTGACCATTGCTGAAAAAGTCGAAGCGTTGATCGTATGCTCGGCGTGTAGTGTCAGGCACACATCAAACACTCTTGCGGCTAGGGGATCTGGTTCCTGCTCATTCAGCATGTACAAGAAGTTAGCTGCGTAGTCTAAATCATCTCTGGGCTGAACTGGGTCGTTACCTTTGCGAATCAGTTCGAATGCTGCCACCATCGTAGGAATCTTGGCTAACAACCGTACCGCTGCCGCCCGAATATAAGCGGGGTTGTGCAGATCACGGCGAGAGTAGAACAAGCCCAAGGCAGCGGCTGAAGCTTGCAGAGCATCCATTGGGTGTCCGCTCTCTGGGAAGCATTTCATCATGTCCCGCACCCGGAATTTCACACGGCGGTGGTACTGAATTTCTTCTTTAAAGGCATCGAGTTCGGCTTTTGTGGGCAGTTCGCCCCAAATCAGCAAATAGGCAGTTTCCAGGAAGGTACTCTTTTCTGCGAGTTCTTCAATCCGGATACCGCGATATTCCAGAACACCGCGCTGACCATCAACGTAACTAATACTGGATTGGGTGGCAGGAATATTTTCTAGACCTGGCCGATACTCGCAGATAGACATGGCTCTACCGTCCGGTTGCTTAAGACATACTGAGGTTATATGGCGACAGGGTGCAGGGGTGGAACTCCTGCGTGAGAGCGGTGCCCTCATACCCCTGGTTCACAACCAATTTGTGAACGCTATATTTAGGCTAACTTACCAGAAAACCGCTAGGGAAGTGTTATAGCAAGAACTTCGGTGGGCTAAGCCAAAATAGAGAACTATTTGCGATCGCCTGACCCGAGCCAGGGATTGTTAGCCCAATCACTCCAGCCTTTTTTAATACCAACCCTTCGCGCGCTTGACCCCAAACCAGAGTTTCTGCCCAGTTGCCTAGATCCGGTTGATGCCCCACGATCGCCAAAGGAGCATCAGGGTGCGATCGCTGCCATTCCTCAAACCAGGCTAGCCAAGCTTCTAAGCTGCCATCAGGCGCTAAATAATCTGACACTTCCAGTTGAGCACTTAAGCCTTCAGCTTGCAAAATCTCTGCGGTTTGCTGTGCCCGCACCAGAGGGCTCGTGAGAATCAAGTCAAATTGCAGCTTGAGTTCAACCAAGCGCTTGGCAACTTGGCGAGTTTTGCGACGACCCTCCTCAGTTAGGGGGCGCTCCTCATCGCGAGCATAGGTGCCCCGCTCCGCTGCAATGCCGTGACGAATGATGTAGAGGTCAGACATAGAAACTTTTCCGATTCAAGGCCCCTCTCTTCGCAGGAGAGGGGTTTGGGGCGAGGTTAGCTCAACTAAATAAACGTATCTTCTGGATTCACCAGCCGCAGCAGCTTTTGCTTAATTTGGGCATCAAAGACTTCCCATTTCATCTTGGCGTATTCAGCATTTTCGTTGAAGCCAGAGAGAAATCCCATTGGAATTTCAAACCCGCCTGCGGTGAAGCGACCACCCCCAAAAAAACGGCCTTGGGCATCTTGACCAAAGGCTTCTTTAATAAACTCGTCGGGGTCGAGAGTAATCTTGCTCGTTCGCAAGGAGCCAATCACAACTTCGAGTTCTTCGTCCTCATCGTGGACAATGCCATAAACCATGGCAGTATGGACGTTCTCCTCTGTGACCAAAAAGTCGGCAGCTTGCGGAATGGCATCGCGATCATCGTAGCGTAAGTAACCCACCCCAGCGATTGAGAAGTTATTTTGCACAATCCGGTTGCGGAGCGATCGCTCAATCACGTCCATCACCCGCTTGGAGCGAGCGGACTGAAGGACTGCGTTGAGCAACTGGGTGTCGTAGAACCGACTCAAATAAGCGGCTGCGAGAAAGTCTTCCTCTTGCGCCTGCATTAGGGTGTTGGTGTCGGAGCGCAGGCCGTGCATTAGGGCAGTCGCGCACTTGACATGCTGACTAATGCTGCTGTCAAGGTTCAGTAAGCCTGCTTGGAGATAGTGGGCGCAAATAGTAGCTGTTGCCCGCGTATGAGGGCGAATATCAGAGAATTCTGGATTCAATCCACCCTGCATGCTGTGATGGTCGATTACCACCGTCACTGGGATGCCTGCCTGTTGTACTAATGTCAGGAGTTGGCTAGTTGTACCTTGGTTATCAATTAGGGCACAACCTTGATAAACCGATAAATCTTTGGTTTTAGTACTTTGCACCGTCCAGCGCTGCACAGGTAGATTAGTCAGCTTCACTAAGGCAATATTTTCTTGGTGGCTGAGCGTCCCTGCATAAACAATTTCACATTGAATGTTGTACTGCTCAGCAATCAGTTTGTAGGCCCAAGCTGAAGAGAGGGCATCTGGGTCGGGAAAATCTTGCAGGATGATCAGCTGGCGTTCGCCTTGATGCCGCTCTAAATTTTGGCGGAGCGCTTCTACTTTTTGATCCTTGGAATCTAACAAGCGTTGGGCTTGGCGATCGCCAACATTTGGGATGGCTCGAACCTCTGGATACTCAACTGCTGGATATTCGACAGACTTGGCTTCCACAATGGTTTCTGCTGCTGATTCTGAGTTTAGAACGATATTGTTGCGAGACCTAAGCGAGTTAGATGACATACTGGCACAAAGTTGGGTCTAGAAGTCTCGTATCCCAATCGCGGCAATGCTACAAACTGGCAGAAATCAGCGATTGAGCCGTTGATCTGTACACCTTGATCTTCGCAAAAAACTCGTAGAACGACATACTGCTCGCAGAGTATCTACGAAGCAGTAGAGGTGAGCGCTTCACCCACAGATAATGGGCGGGGTACGCCTCTCTCAACCCATCTGGGATTGCTAGATCAGCAATTAAAAACCCCGCGCTTACTTGCACACGGGGGTCAGATACCAATTACATATTTACGCCATTCCTGATGTCCGCCGTTCTTGACATGCTTTGTGACTTCAAAGTACAGGCCACTGTGAGGCTTGCGCGGTGGATAGTCTAGAGGCATATTGGCTTCTTTGGGAGTGCGGTTGCCTTTTTTGACATTACAACGAACACAAGCAGTCACAATATTTTCCCAACTGTCATCCCCGCCGCGCGATCGCGGAATCACATGATCGAGGGTTAGGTCATCACCTGTGTAGCCACAGTATTGACAAGAGTGACTGTCTCGGTGGAGGATATTTCGTCGTGTGAGTGGAATTTCCTTGTAAGGCACCCTGACATAATGCCGCAGCCGAATCACCGTTGGCAGTGGAAAATCAGAGTAGACACATTTGCCGTTGTGTTCTACCTGTTCTGCTTTGCCTTTGAGAAGTAAAACGATCGCCCGTCGCCAGCTCGTAATGTTGAGTGGTTCGTAGGAGGCGTTTAGCACCAGAACCTTGCTCATTGATGGTTGACAGAGAGAATATTTTCACAGATAGTAACACAGCTCACATCTGCTCTGCCGCGTCTAGCGGGATCAAGCCTAACTTAGGCAGCCTCAATGCCAGAAGCGGTTTTTCTACCTACCAAAAGATAAGTTTTCATCTCTCCCCTACCCTTAATCGGAATTTCGCCACGCTCAATAAATAAATACTTGTCTTGCAAACATTGGTAAGTGCTAGCTGTGACTTGAATGCAGCCCGCTAGACCTTCCGATTCCATGCGGCTGGCAATGTTAACTGTGTCGCCCCAAAGATCATAGATAAACTTCTTGATGCCAATCACGCCTGCGACGACTGGGCCTGTATTAATGCCAATGCGAATGGGAAAGATTTCGTGCTGCTCTAGATTGAGTTGGGCGATCGCGGTTTGCATATCCAGGGCCATCTCGGCGATCGCTTCAGCGTGATTAGCACAGGGGATGGGCACACCCCCTACGGCCATGTAGGCATCGCCAATGGTTTTGATTTTTTCGAGGCCGTGGCGTTCGGCTAAGCGGTCAAAAGCAGAGAAAATTTGATTGAGTAGATTGACCAGTTCAGTGGGTGAGATGCGAGCCGCAAGCTGAGTAAAGTTGACGATGTCGGCAAAGAGTACCGTCACGTCTGGGAAGCTATCCGCGATCGCCCCAGAATTTTGTTTCAGTTTTTCCGCGATCGATGGGGGCAGAATGTTGAGCAACAACTCTTCGGCCTTGGCTTGCTGTAACCGCAGAGCTGCTTCGAACCGCTTGCGATCGGTGATGTCGGCAACAGTGCCTTCGTAGTAGAGGAGTTTCCCTTTGGCATCGCGTACCGCTCGGGCGGTCTCGGAAATCCAAATTAGGTTGCCGTCTCGCCGATAGACTTCCGATTCAAACCGGGACACCACTCCCTCTTGTTCTAAAGCCAGAATAAATTCTGTGCGGCGATCGGGTTCTATATAAAGCTGCTCAGCACTGGTGAGGTTAGCGATCAAATCTTCTGAGCTGCTATAGCCATAAATTCTTGCTAGGGCTGGGTTGGCGCTGAGGTAGTTGCCATTGGGTGCAGTTTGAAAAATCCCCTCCAACGAGTTCTCAAAAATGCTGCGGTATTTTTCTTCCGCCAAGCGCAGTGCTTCTTCAGCGCGTTTACGTTGCAGAACAGAGCCGAGTTGAGTGGCGACCGCTGACACCAGTTCCACTAAACCTCGGTCTTCTTCCCGCGCTTCAAACATAAAGAAAACGAGGATTGCTAGTACTTCACCTTCTGCGGTAATGGGCACGCCAAAGCCTGCTTTGAGACCCACCTCTAGGGCAATGTGCACTCGTAAAAAGTGCTGATACGCCTCTTGAGAAACATCCTGAATCCACTCTGGTTGTTTGGAGAGCCAAACTCGTCCTGGTAAGCCTGCTCCTAAGGGAAAGGTGAAAGCTTCACTGAGGCGGCGGAAGTCTCGCATGATTGGAGAATTGCTGTACCAAGCAGGACTGAGTTCCAACGCAACTCGCTCTGGGCAGGAAATCCAGGCTTCCCCATAATCCCAATCCGTGGCTTCACAAACTTTGCTGAGAGCGACTTCGAGAGCCGTGGCGAAATCCTCGGCTTCGCTAATTGCCTGAGTGACGTTTTGCAGCAATTGGACGGCTGTGGCTGCTTGTTTACGCTTCGTGATGTCGTAAAGCGTGCCAGATAGTCCTACAACTCGCTCTTTGGCATCTAAGGTGGCTTGAGCTTCTAGCTCCATCCAGCACAGCTTGCCGTCTTTGGTCAGCAGCCGTACTTCAGCGCGATAGTCCGGGGCCTGCTGAGTCATCAAGCGCTGAAATTGCTGCCGATGATAAGGGCGATCTTCCGGGTGAATGTAGCTGAGAAAATGCTGGCCTAGACTTTCTTCTACGGCAAATCCAGCGATCCTGCTCCATGCAGGATTCAAAAACTGCCAAACTCCTGCCCCATCAGTTTGGAAAATCACTTCTTTGATGTTGTCTACCACCAGCCGATAGTTTTCCTGGCTGTGACGCAGTTGCCACTGGGACTTGCCCAACGCCTCTAGCATTTGGTTAATCGCAGATCCCAAATTAGACAATTCATCGGAGCCGAGAGACGCGACTCGCAACGAGAAATCTCTAGATGAGCTAATCTTGCTGACTTCACCCATCAGGTGGCCTAGCCGCCGTAGCACCAGTCGCTCTAGCAGCAGCAGTGTGCCAATGCCGAATCCTAAACCAATAATGAGCAAGGTTAGGAGCAGATAACGTTGGCTGGCTTGCCCTTGCTGATAAATTCGTCTCGGTAACTCTACGCGCAAGAGAATGGCTGGTTTGCCGTTGAGGTCGTTGATGAGGGTATAGCCTGCGATCGCCTCTGAGCTTAAGGGCTGAACAAAAATGCGATCGCTATTTTTAGAAGGAGCTTGAGTGCTGAGGCTGGTTCTGGCAGTCGCTAGATCAGGAGGTAGCTGCGGAGCATCAATGCGATAAGCCGTGAGCGAAAGATGAGTAATATTAGCCAGGCGTTGAACCGTAGCGCTGTCTAAGTAGCGCCCCATCAGGAGAGTACCTTGTGCAGGCCCCTTGCCTTCCCCAGTCAAAATTAAGCTGGAGGCAACCAGCATGGGGCCTTCTGGCATCAGCACGACCCCTGATAGCCGATTTGTGGTGCTAGGCGGCTGTAGCAGGGAAGGATGAGCCGCTAAGTAGCTCTGAATGCTAGGCGGAATCGCGGTGAGTTGCTGAGTTTTCGAGTCGAAGCTTTTGCCAAAGATGGTTTTCCCTGAAAGCTGAGTGTAGAGCATCAGGTTGACTTGAAGGCGGGTGATCGTAGCTGCATTGAGGTTGGCGGTGAGGTAGGTGCTGTTGCCATCCTGCACAAATTGATAAGTATCGTTCCACTCAGCCCAGTCATGGACGGTGAAGTTCAGTTTGTCAATTTCTGCTTCAAAGGCATCGATCGCCCGCTCGACGTTGCGTTGTGTATCTTCTGCTTCTAGCTTGGCAAAACTACCCAGCAAAATGGTGGAGGAGCTAGTGTAGAGACCTCCTACCAGGCCCACTAGAGCCACGCTAATCAGTAGCAGAGTTCGCTGGCGCAGTTTCATTGAATTCCCTTCACAGAATTCGGCATTATTGACTCTTGCATCAGATTTCTCTCCGCTTCAGGCGTAGTAGCCTCTGATACTTTCTGGCGGCAGCTTCAAACTCAACCATGATTTCGCTTGCCTCGCTGTATAAGCCTGAGGAAACTCAGCATACGTTTACCTCTATCTCAAATCAATATCCTGAACTGCGTCTTTGTCTCAGTAAAACTGCTGAATTTGTTCATAACTTCTTCATTTAGGCTCTGTACTTAAAGTTATTTTGTTTGTCTTAACGGAATGGTGCTGCTGCTTGGTGGAGAGTTCAGACAAACTTGTGACAATCCGGCGCACTGGTTACACTGCTGGTAAATTTTATTAACTCGTCTTGACTCCTAGCTTTAGAGAGGGCCGAGGTGGGGGACTAAAACGCTACGGTGCGGTAAGTCTATTCGGACGATGCGCCTAGAGTCGTAGAGCTGAAGTGGTGTGAGTGGAAGGAGGGTAAGGAATATGTTGAGCTGGGAGCCAGATTTAAGAACTGCCTCTATACAACGTGAGGTGCCGAGAGAACCTCTGTGTGAGCGGGCTTGGGTAGAAGTAGATTTGAGTGCCTTGGCTTACAACATTCGGCAGCTTAAGAGTTTGCTAGCGCCCAAAACAGCGCTAATGGCAGTGGTGAAAGCAGATGCTTATGGCCACGGTGCGGTGACTGTGGCGGAGACGGTGTTACAGCATGGTGCGGCTTGGTTAGGAGTCGCCACAATTCCCGAAGGCATTGCCCTGCGAGAAGCAGGCATTGAAGCACCCATTTTGGTTTTAGGGGCGACTTACAGCCCAGAGCAAATCCGCGCGATCGCCCACTGGCAGCTGCAACCCACGCTGGGTAGCCCCAAACAGGCATTGGTGTTCTCAGAAACTCTGAGTGATATGTCCCATCCTCAACCCTTACCTGTCCATATCAAGCTGGATACGGGAATGTCTCGTTTGGGTACTCCTTGGCAACAGGCGATCGCATTTGTGCAATTAGTAGAGCGCTTACCCCATTTAAAGATCGCCAGCATTTACTCGCATTTAGCAACTGCTGATAGCCCCGACCCTACGATCATGCGGTTGCAACAGGAACGATTCGAAGCCGCGATCGCGCAACTGCAAGCCACAGGAATAGCTTTACCTCGGCTGCATCTTGCCAACTCTGCCGCAACCCTGAGCGATGCCAACTTGCATTACGACTTAGTGCGGGTCGGCCTAGCGATGTATGGTCTCTATCCCGCTCCTCATCTGCAACCTGTAGTAGACCTAAAGCCAGCGCTGCAAGTGAAGGCGCGAGTTACCCAAGTGAAAACAATCCAGCCAGGTACAGGAGTCAGCTACAGCCACAAGTTCGTCGCTGACCGAGAAATGATGATCGCGGTGGTGGGGATTGGTTATGCCGATGGAGTACCGCGCAATCTGTCCAATCAGCTCACAGGTCTAATCCGGGGGCGACGGGTGCGGCAGTTGGGCGCGGTGACAATGGACCAACTCATGATTGATGTGACGGGTATTCCCCATTTAGAGGCTGGGGAAGTGGTAACACTGTTGGGGCAAGATGGCCGCGATCGCATTACTGCTGATGATTGGGCCACCACTCTCGGCACGATTTCTTGGGAAATTCTTTGTGGGTTTAAGCATCGTTTGCCACGGGTCGCTGTAGGACAAAGCTAGGTGTCCGGTGTACTACCAAAAACCGGGTAGATCTTCTTGGGGTAACTCGCGATCGCCAAACTTGGAAGGAGGGCGATCGCTACTCCAAGCCCACCAAGCATAACCACATTGGCATTGGTAAAACTCTTGCCATTTGCGACGATGGTTTTCGGTATACACGGGCGATCGGCGGTTAAGCCAAACTTGTTGGGCATCTAGGCTGGGTGCATGACATTGAGGACAATGAAACTCATGGGCGTGTGTGGCGGATTGAGTCCAGTCAGGCGCAATGGGATCGAAAGCGTCCATGCCAAAGGTTGTTGAGATTAACTGTTTATTATTAACGCGATTGTCCTGCTGTTTCCCAGAGGAAATTAAATTTGTCGGCTCACTGACAGTAAATCTTAAAGTTTCAGGGAATTCCGATCTGGATCGCCCTACTTAAGGTTTCACTAGAACCGAAGTGCTATTTTCTATAGACTTCTGGGCAACTTTATCAGTGGACTGTGATATTTCTGTCAAGCAGGGAATATTGCTGCTAACTCTGAATTGAAGAGATTTTGACGAGTCAACCTGCACCATCAGCAGACGAACTAAGCCTATGAGCTACCTAAACCTACTTTCTTTTCTCGGCATTTTTGGTCTCTGTGCGGTCGCTTGGCTATTCTCTGAAAACCGGAGCCTACGTGTTTTTCCTTGGCGGGTGGTGATAGCAGGCATTCTATTGCAACTCGTGCTGGGAGCCTTGGTGTTTCTGTTTCCTCCTACTAGAGCGGCACTCCAAGGATTTAGTAGTTTATTAGATAGTGTCTTTTTGGCCGCAGATACGGGGGCGAGCTTTGTCTTCGGCAAAAACCTCGTACCCTTGCCTACCAGACCTGCGGATGTCAATTTAGGCTACATTTTTGCCTTTCGCGCCTTGCCCACAGTTATCTTCTTTTCTGGCTTGATGGCCTTGCTCTACAACATTGGCGTCATCCAGGTTATTACTAATATTTTTGCTAAGGTTTTTTACGCAGTCATGCGCCTGAGCGGGGCAGAGGCCCTGAGTGGAGCTGCTAATATCTTCGTCGGCATTGAGGCGGCGATCGTGGTGAAGCCTTACCTGCCCAAAATGACGCGCAGTGAACTCTGTGCCATTCTGTCTTGCTGTTTTGGCACCGCTGCTTCCTCGACCTTGGCGATCTACGTTAGCTTCCTGCGGCCTGTCTTCCCCAACATTCTGGGACACCTGGTTTCAGCCTCGATTATTGCCATTCCTGCTTGCTTTGTCCTGTCCAAGATCTTAGTGCCAGAAACCGAAGTTCCCTTGACAGCGGGCGGCATTCCGATGGAGTCAAAAGCCACGACCCGGAAAGAAGCAGCGGTTGTAGAGTCAGATTTTGAGGACGCACCTAAGCATGAAACGGTAGGTGGAGAGCCGATCGAGCGCGTTAGCCCAATGGACGCAGCTATTGTGGGGGCGTTAGATGGGGTCAAAATGGCGGTGGCGATCGCCGCAGTGCTGATCCTGATCTTGGGTTTAGTCTCCTTAATTAACCAAATTTTTGCTGCATTAGCTGCTATTCCTGGCCCCATTGGGCAAATTTTCAGTGTGGTGACGCTGGCTAATATCGAGGGTGTGCTCTTCTTGCCGCTCACCTTTTTGACGGGCGTTTCCTTAGATTGGAATGAGCTGTGGCAATCCTCGGTAATTATTGGCCGCAGACTGCTAGAAACAGCGATTCCCCCTTATCAAGCATTGGCGACGGCAGCTGCTTTACCCGGAGCAGAGCGGGTGATTAGCGATCGCGCTGTTTTGATTATTAGCTATGCGCTATCTGGCTTTGCTCACTTGGCTTCAGTGGGAATCTTTGTGGGAGGCACGATCGCCCTGATTCCGTCTCGCCGCAAAGATATTTCCGAACTGGGTTGGAAAGCGTTATTTGTCGGCACCTTAGCGACCATGATGATCGCAGCAGTGGCAGGTGTCTTTTACCAAGAAGGGAATGGCAGCATCTTAGGCGACCAACCTCCAGCGATCACTGCGCCAGCCGTAACCCCTGGTGCCTCGCCGACAGCATCCCCCACTAGCCCAGCTACTACGGTAGCCCCAAGCAGCCCCAGCGCTACCACTCCAGCAACTGCACCAGCCACAACCGCACCAGCCACAACCGCACCAACGACATCCCCAGCGGCTAGTCCTACCGCGACTACTCCCCCCGTAACTAGTTCTCCCACGGCCAGCCCTAGAGTTCAGGCTGCGCCTCAAACTGCGCCAACTGCAACAACTCCACCTACGACCGCGCCCGCAGGAACAACACCAGCTACCAGAGCTACCCCATCGGCTTCTCCCCGTCCTTAATGGGTAAGAGGGGCGATCGCTCGAGCAATAACTTGTAAAATCGGGACATGATGAATCCTGACCCCGAAGTTCGCCGCCTCCTAGATATCATGCCTGCCTCCGGGCGGATGCTCTGCCGCATTGTGAACAAACCGGATCAATCGCGGGTGATTGACTATTCCTATCCGGTACCTTGGTCGCCCAATCGCCCAGTCTTCATCAACTTTGACCTGTGGAGCCAGTTGTCTCGCCCGCAACGGGATTTGACGTTGTTGCGAGCGGTGAGCTGGTTGATTGGCATTAAGTGGTTCAAGCCAGACCTCTATCGCGGTTTAATTGCCGTTGGCTTGGTGGGGGCGGGTGTAGAAGCGGTGCAGGGAGATGCGGTAGGGCTGTTGATGGCAGGAGGACTAGCGGCGATCGCAGGCACCCAGATCTGGCGCTCGACTCAAAGTTCCCAGCGAGAACTCGAAACGGATGAAGCCGCGATTCGAGTAGCTTTGCGTCGAGGCTATACAGAAGCAGAAGCGGCTCGTCATTTGTTGAGCGCGATCGAAGCAGTGGCTCAAATCGAAGGCCGACTCCAATTGAGCTTTACAGAACTAGTTCGTTGCCAGAATTTACGAGCGATCGCAGGTTTGTCTCCTGTCGCCACACCAGAAACCTTAAGGCAAGAATAGCCCCAGTTATCACTGCTTCAAGCAGTGGTAGAGCTGATAGCTGTACCCATTTACCCCAGAATTTAGCTTGGGGTCAACCGCACATCCTTGGGTTTGTAGAGAACTGGGCAACGCTGATTCTGAACTGGTGTAGAAGTTCACGAGCCACAAATCGAAAGGTCGGGGAAGATCGGCCAAGTTTTGCTGGAGAACTTCGGCTGATTGTTGGCAGGCGGTTTGCTTAGGATTACAAGTCTGGTGCGCCAACAAAAACTGAGGCAAGTCTTTGGTGGAATTGTCTGACGCACTATCATGCCAAAATTCCCAGGCTAGTCCCATTAGTTCTCCTGTTTGCACATGGGTATTATGCGTTGTGGCAATCAGCGTCGGTACTTGGGATGTGGCTCGAATCACAGGAGCCAATAGGTCGGGACGGTAATATTTGCGGTAGCCCAAATTATTAGTGACGGTCAAACCGCTTAAAACTCCCATCAACAACACGGCAAGAATGGCTGGTTTGCCATATTTTTTGAAGGGAAGCCAGGTGCGTTGTGGAGTTGAGGAGGGATGCTCTGTCGGGGTGCGATTGGCAGAAGCCGAGTTCCAAACAGCCGCTAAACTGGCACCAACCAGAGCCATAACCCCTGGAAAGTACATAAAGTTGTACCGAGCGCCACGGGTCAGGTCAGTGCCCAAGCCGTAGGTAATCGCAAAGATCAGCGCGATCGCTCCCAGCACAAATCCTGCCAAAACCTGTACTCCTGGGCCAACTTCCTGACTATGCCATTGAGCTTGGAAACCCTGATGCAAAAGGGGCATGGCCCAGATGAAATAAATGATCATGATTACCCCAGAGGCGATCACAATCGGTAGCAGTTCCGCTTCCACAGGTAAGAGAGATAGCATGGTGATCCAGGCGGCTAAGGCTTGAAAAATGGGGCCAATCCAAGCCATGAGATTCCAGCGATCGCTCGTTTCAATCCACTCGGTCAGGTCGCTGCCATAGACAGATTGCAAGGCTGGTAGCCAAATTAAACCACCTACGATTGTGCCAGCTACCACTGCGTAAATGCGTCGCCAGTAAGGTCGTAACCAAGCGCCTGGGTCTTGGCGGCTCTGAGTGATCGCTTGTCCAATCAAGAAAAAAGCTTCAGCAAATAGTGTCAGACCAAAAAAATAGTGCGTGGCAATGCCCAAACTGTTTACCACCACCCAAGCCAAGCCGATCCAAATGGGCAAACGACGGCGATCGCGGAGAAATTGGGTAGCAACGACGAAACAACTAAGCGACGCAATCACCCATAAAATCGAGAGGGTGTAGTGTCGGGCTTCTTGCGCTAGAAACAGTCCATAGGGAGACACCGCCATGATCATCGCTGCTAACTGCCCAGCCAAGCGAGAACGGAAAGCGAGCCAACCCAAGCCAAACATGGCGGGAATAGAAACAACTCCCAGCAAAGCAGGCAGCGATCGCCCCACCCAAATCGAGACCAAGCCGTTTTCTGGAGAAAATAGCTGCATCCATAGATGCGCCAAGACAAAATATAAAGGCGGATGGGTGCTCTCACTCATCAGGTGTTGCAGCACCCCATCAATGCCTGCGGTTGGGTCAGGTTGCAAAGGCTCTAGGAGACGGCGGATGGTAATGACTTGATCGAGGGGAACCGTACGAAAGCTATTTCCCAAACTGAAGACCAAGGTGGAAAATTCATCGGTCCACAATGCCTTATTAGCCAAGTGGTTAAAGCGTAGTGCCGCACCCAGCAAGATCCACCCCAACAACAAACAGGGATGCAGCCAACGACTATGGGAAAGAGCCTTCAATCAACACCGCCTCAGCGAGCTAAAGGGGTAAAACCATCAAAATCGGGAAAGCCAGAATAGTATAATGGCTTTTCTATGAAGTGCGCTCCTCAGGTTTATGCATAACTTTCTGCCCATCGCTTACTTTAGAAACCAGTTCGTGCCCTTTGGTGAAGCTAACCTCTCCATTGCAACTCATGCCCTACATTACGGAACTGGTGCGTTTGGTGGCTTGAGAGGCATTCCTGATCCTCAGAATGATCAGCAGTTCTTGTTGTTCCGCTTGGATGCTCACTGCAAGCGATTAAGTAATAGCGCTAAGTTTCTGCATTACGATTTACCAGCCGATAAAATTCAGCAAATTCTAGTTGATTTTGTCAAAAAAAATAGGCCGACTACTTCTTTTTATATTCGTCCGTTTGTTTATACTTCTGACTTAGGTATCGCTCCTAGACTGCACAATATTGAAAAAGATTTCTTTGTTTACGGCTTAGAGTTGGGAGATTATTTATCTCCTGAAGGCGTGAGCTGCCGCATTAGTTCTTGGTATCGCCAAGAAGACCGTAGTTTACCGCTGCGGGGCAAAATTAGTGGCGCTTACATTACCTCTTCTTTGGCGAAGACTGAAGCAGTAGAATCTGGCTTTGATGAAGCGATTTTGATGAACTCTCAAGGCAAGGTCAGCGAAGCCTCGGGCATGAATATCTTTGTGGTGAGGAATGGCAAAATCATCACCCCAGGATTTGATCAAGATATTCTGGAAGGCATCACTAGAGACAGTGTCTTGACGATCGCGCGTGATTTAGGAATTGAAGTAATTGAGCGATCGCTGGATAAATCAGAATTGTTTGCGGCGGATGAAGTATTTCTTAGCGGTACTGCAGCTAAAATTACGCCCGTCCAGCGGGTGGAGAATTACCACTTATCCACAGAGAGACCCATTACGGAAAAGCTGAGAGAGAAGCTAACTGCCATTACCGAAAATCGTGACCCTAAATATCAAGATTGGGTCTTTCCGATTGCTGTGTAATCTGCCTGGCAACAAAAAACCCCCAGCCATAGCCAGGGGTCACAATCAGGGTGCATCTACCACTCCTTGTTTCACGACTACGTGACAATGATCCGGAAAGTTTCTTGAGATAGAGCGATCGCGGTTGCAGATTCACTACACTGTCGGCATATAACTGCATCCAGGAGGAAATTTGATGCGAACGCTGTCAGTAGACATTGGTGGTAGCGGTGTAAAGGTGATGGTGTTGGACGAGGCGGGCCATGCACTCACGCAGCGATCGCGGGTGGAAACCCCCCAACCTCCTATTCCGGATGCCGTGATTGTGGTGATCGCCCAGTTGACCGAGGGCCAAGGCGAGTTCGATCGCGTTTCGGTAGGTTTTCCGGGTGTAGTGCGTAACGGAGTGACAGCAACGGCGGTGAATCTTGACCCTAGCTGGATCGGGTTTGATTTAGCAACTGCGTTGTCTCAGCGCCTAAGTAAGCCTGTGCGGGTTGCGAATGATGCCGATATGCAAGGCATGGGGGCGATCGTAGGTAAAGGGGTAGAGTTAGTGATCACTCTGGGTACTGGCTTTGGCTCGGCTTTGTTTGTCAATGGTCAACTCGTGCCTAATTTGGAAATGGGGCATCATGAGTTCCGCAATGAGGAAACCTACGAGCAACAGTTAGGCCGAGAAGCACTCGATCGTGTGGGTAAGAAAAAGTGGAACCGTCGATTGGAGAAGGCGATCGCGTCTTTGGAGCATTTGTTTAACTACGATGCTCTCCATATCGGAGGCGGCAATACCGACAAAATCGCGATCGAGTTACCAGCCAATGTCAAAGTTGTGCCCAATGTGACTGGTCTATTTGGTGGCATCGCTTTGTGGCGTGATGCCTCTGAAGGCAACCCAGATCAACCATCCTAACTCTAGCGAAACATGCTCAAACCAGTTCTGCTTCTACTGGTCTCCAACATCTTCATGACCTTCGCTTGGTATGGTCATTTGAAGGATCTAAAGGCGGCTCCACTTTGGATTGCCATTGTTGTCAGTTGGGCGATCGCTTTTTTTGAATACTGTTTCCAGGTGCCCGCCAATCGGCTCGGTGTGACCTACTTCAGCCTGCCCCAGCTAAAAGTGTTGCAGGAAATTATCACGATGCTGGTGTTTGCAGGGTTTAGTGTGGCTTACATGAAGGTGCCTCTAACCCGCAACTATTTTTTCGCCGCAATGCTTCTAGCAGGGGCAGCCTACCTAATTTTCAGCGAAAAACCACGATAAAAACGCTAGAGCCAGCATTAATGAACTGTACTGTTAGCTCTTCAACGGTGTCATGACTTCAAAATTTCTATGAAATAGCTCTACGCTGGCAGCCTAATCAGTGAATGACCTAACTATTGCACATAGATCAGCCAGTTTTGGTGAGAACATATACAACATACAAGACTGCTAATGATAGAACGAACTTAAGCCAAAATGCCAAACTATTCCATGCAAAACCTTGAAAAATCCACCAAACCCACAAACAAGCAATAGATAAAATTAGTATTAGAAGCAATGGAGCAAAATAGGGGGCAATGCGCGAGATCAACCGGAACTTAGAAGAAATTTTTGATAGTTCGAGAAGATTTAAGGGGCAAGAGCGTTCTCCATTCAAAACGAACGCAAGAATACTAGTTTGGTTCTCTTTATCGAGAGGTTTTTCATGCCCTCCCTTGTAATAGTAGACCTCTTCTGTACGCTCATCATCAAAATAGAAACCATCAAATCCACCAGTGCCAACATCTTTCATTCCAAGTCCACGTAGACCACTGCACAGAATTCCAACTGGCCAATCCCAACAACTTCTATCATTTCGTAGCTCTTTAAGCTGCCCTGAATCAAAACGATCTTGCCAAGGATACTCACGAGGTAGCATACTGCCTGCTAAGTAGATTCGATTAAATCTCATGGCTGACACTCTTTTCAGACTTTCCCCGAGAATGTATGTCCCGTTGCTATGACCAATGAAGTGGAATTCTGTTTTGGGATTTAGAGCAAAGTGATAACTATACTGATCTTGAAACCAGCGAATGTTTTGCCGCCTGAGCCAAGGAAAGAAGAAATTAAAAGCAGAAAAATAACCATATGTAGAGCAAACTACTGCAATTTTCTCATTGGAAAACTTCTCAATGTGCTCTTCCAACTGCCTAGCCCAACCACTGTTGCTATCGCGTATACCATGTATAACAAAAACAGTTGTGGTTTCAGATGTGCTTTCTCCAGAGTCAACTGTAACGCTACTGCTGAATTCTGAAGGAATCTGCTCAAGTTTTTGAGGATTATATTGTAAAATCGCCCATTTTAATAATTTATAGCGTAGTTCCCATTCTTCAAGTGCCTGAGAACTTGGTCCTTGAGGGCGGTACAGATTGTCATGATTCGCCTCAGGAATATCAAACTGTACACCATTGGGAAATTGCTGAATGTCGATGCTATCTTCCCTCTTAACAATGCCATCTTGGGTGCCAAGAAGCTGGATCATTACTGGTTCTTTTCCCTTAAACCCTGAAAAGTAGCGAATCCAGCTAATTCTCAGGTTGGTAATAAAAGGAGCTCCTTTAGCAGTCTCTCCCAGAATTGGTAGCCAACCTGTGACACTTGATAAGTCCACAATTTTTGACACTAAAAAGTTATTAGGCTCAAACCCTCGATTCGTCGATGCAAGTAGGACAAAGCGACTAACTTTTTTTATCCAGGGAATTTCACTTTTGACGCTTTCTGGGTAAGCTCCTGCTGCTACTAAATAGGCTTGTCTTGCGATTAATCCACCAAAGCTATAGCAATCCTAATCAAGTTGTAAGGATAAGGAGAAGTTATTAGGCTGAGAGAAGGACTCGTAACTAACTCACAAGAAATGGATTCACTCCAGCAATTCATTGCCACCACCA
>NZ_JACJPK010000015.1:0-148513 GCF_014696035.1 Trichocoleus sp. FACHB-262
AATCTTTTGCCGTGGTGAAGTATCTATTTGAGCTGGTCACGCATCAGCAGTGGTTTACGTTTGAGAAGGCCTTCATGTATGGTTAGCCCCACATCCTATTTAGGATTGCTATATAGCGAGGATGTGTATAGACAAAGATTTACTGCCTCTCACGAATCTGCTCACGCAATTTTGGATGAAGAGAAAGATTTCGTGGTCTCGTTATTATCTAAAAAGAAAGACTTGGTTGAAGTAAGAGCTAATACGTTTGCATCTCATTATCTTATGCCTCCTGAATTCATAAGAAATATTCCAGATGCTAGAATGTGGAACCCTGAAAAGGCGATTGATTGGGCAAATAGGTTAAAAGTTAGCACTGAAGCTCTAGCGTATGCATTGAAGAATGCTGATCTAATATCGACTTCAATTGAGGAAGAAATTAAATCAGTTAGAGTTCCGTCCAATATGAAAACTGATCCAGAGTTGCCAGAGTCTCTGTCAGTAGGCTCTCGGAAACGCCGTGAACAATTATTAAAAAGGGGTTTATCAGTGTTCTATGTTAGCTTATGTTTTGATGCCTATGAAAGAGGAATTGTATCATCGGGAAGATTGGCTGAGATGCTTTTAGTTAATGAGCGTGAGTTAAGCGGAATGGCTGATATTTACGGTAGAACTCTTCAATATGTCGATTGATCCATCACAATTTAAAGAACTAAACGTCACTGATACTTGTGTTATATGGAACGTTCTATCATCCCGACTTCTTTACATGGCAGCTAATGCAGCAGGCTGTTCTTTCTGCTGTACGAACTTTGTACACTACGAATGTTTACATAAGCCTCGGAAAACCTATACATCAGAGGATGTTGAGTTACAAAATCGCTTGAAAGAAGCAATTCAGGATGGAAAATTTAGAAGTTACCATTTAGATTTAGAAGATCTACAAGAGGTTGATATCCTTCAAAAGCGCAAAAACTTGGGTAAAGGCGAACTCGCATCTATTGCCTTTGCCAAGAAAACAAACCAAGCTTTTCTCACAGATGATGTAAAAGCTAGAAAACTTGCAGAGGAGGTAATGACTCGTCAATTTGTACAGACTACTCCTCATTTGGTTGGTTGGCTTTTCTTCGTAAGTTTTTTAGGTGATGGCGATCTGAAATCTATAGTTGATGAACATCAGAAACATAACCGACCTTTAGCTCAGTATTTCAAGGAGATGTATAACAAGGCATTGGATTACAGATCGAAGCTGAATCTATATTAGAGACACAAAAAGAATGTATATTCCAACCTTAATGACTCTGCTTCTTGAGCTAGTTATAGTGTGTATATTGTCTAGTTGCCAGCAGGTTAACACTGCGTGACAGTAGAGTGCGAAAGCTCCTGCTGCTGAGTTCACGGTTATCTGCCGCCGCTGCACTTCACTGTTAGTAATGGGGCGATCGCTACCAAACTATCTCTAAATTCAGCACAAATCCAGGTAAAACATCTTCTCCAGAGAGTTGATTTGGTGCTGCCAAAACTTCCACTGGTTCACTTGTTCGATAGATTTCAATCCTACGATTGTCCCGGTCAATCAGCCAACCCAATCTCACACCACTACGCATATACTCCTGCATCTTGGCTTGAGTTTTCTCAAAGCTATCCGTAGGAGAGAGCAATTCCAGGACAAAGTCTGGGGCAATGGGCGGAAACTTGCGCTGTTGCTCCGGGCTTAGAGCATTCCACCGCTCTAGCGCCACCCAAGCGACATCGGGCGATCGGTCTCCACCTTGAGGCAATTTGAAACAAGTGGAAGAATCGAAAACCTTACCTAGCCGAGTTTGCCGATTCCAAATCACAAAATCAGCATTGATTTCCGAGTTATAACTGCCCGTTTCTCCTCCCGTGGGTGCCATAACAATCAGTTCTCCAGCCACACTCCGCTCAAGCTTCACATCCGGATTTGCCTGACACAGCTCATAAAACTGCTCATCCGTAATGTGAATTACTGGCTCCAGACTGATTGTAAACACAGCCATCCGTAGAGAATCAAGGGAATGCTCTCAGTATAACTTTGGCTGAAGGGGCGGCGGGCGATCGCAAAGGCTATTGGCTCAATCGGGCTAGAATCCATCGTCAACGCTCTGGCTAAGGGCAAAAACCCGATATCCTAGTGAAAGATTTTTTAGCTCAGATGCCGCGATCGCACGGTATTGCCAATTAGAGAAGATGGACGGCATTAATCAGAAAACCTACGCAGCCTTTAGCGTGGTGCAACACTATGCCCAGTTAAAGCTGCTTCAACCTGCCGAAGAAACAATTCTGGAGCTTTTTCGCGATCGCTGGTCGAATATGAAAATGCTTGATCTCGGCGTTGGCGGCGGGCGCACAACTCAGCACTTTGCTTCATTAGCCGTAGAATATGTTGGCATCGATTACTCCGCTGAAATGGTGGCGGCTTGCCAAAAACGATTTGCAGCTTCTCCAGACCTCAGAGTGGAAGCGGGTGATGCTAGAGATCTGAGCCGATTTGCAGATAATTCTTTCGACTTTATTCTATTTAGTTTCAACGGAATTGATTTTGTTTCTCACAGCGATCGCTTAAAGGTTTTCCAAGAGATTCGTAGAGTTGGCAAGCCTGGAGGATATTTCTTCTTCTCCAGCCATAATCTTCAGGGATTGGAACTAGAGTTTAGCTTAAGAAAACACCTGAGTCTTAACCCAATTACCACCTATGTCAATCTGGTGTTGTTCGCCATTCTGCGCCTGATTAATCGTTCATTCACGCTGGAACAGTTAAAAGCGTCCAGCCATGTCATTGTCAGGGATGAGTCCCATAACTTCCGATTAAAGACTTATTACATCAGACCCGAAGCACAAATTCAGCAGTTGGCACCAAACTTTAGCGAGGTTAAAGTCTATTCATGGAAGACTGGGTTGCAAATAACCAGTGAAGCTGAACTGCGTTCCAATTCTGATATGTGGCTTTATTACCTATGCGTCATCCAGTAATTGCGATAGATGGGAATCTCGCTTGAGATATTTAGCCTGTATCGATTAGCCCAAGAGGATGCGAACTGTAGCCATTACCTCCTGCTGAAAGTAGATCAGGCAGCGTTTAGTAATGCTGATGCAGGTGAGTATAACTATGTAGTTGAGGTTGCAGACCGAATTAGAGAGGCTTTAATCGAAGTATATAAAGCAGAGCAGCTAGCTAATGAATGCACTGAATTCCATGTAGCCACTCTGATAGGAGAATTGCAAAATGCTCCGATTGGGGAGGAGCTGCACCAAGAACATGGCAGATTCTATCTAGATTTATGGGTAGCAGAAACACGATTTGGTCACCCTTGGGTTGTCCTGGGAACAGCAGAGGATGAAGAGGCATTTTGGCAGCAGGTTGAGGAGGATGAAGACTTTGCAAGACAAGGGGCACTCAGACCAGCAGCCAAGCTGCGAGCATTTTTTCTCACGGAGATGGATATATGGCGAAGTCGCTACGGGCATCGAGTGAAGGATTGGCGATCGTAGATCGGGCACGGCAGCGTCGTGGTTGGACTAAAACCAGCACAGCTCGCTGGTGGCAAGATGCCAATACTTCTAGAGCCACTCTCCGCCGTTTTTGGCAAGGCGATCGCATTCAACCAGATATCTTTATTGCGCTCTGTCAAGCTGTAGGAATTAGCGACTGGGAAGCGATCGCAAAACCTCTAGAACTCTCTTCTCCACCTCCTATTTCCTCACTCCTCACTCCTCACCTAGACCTTGATGAAGCCCCCGATGTCGAAGCTTTTTACGGACGACAGCCAGAACTCCAGCAATTAGAACAATGGATTGTGAGCGATCGCTGTGAAATTGTGGCGATCGCAGGTCTGGGAGGCATTGGCAAAACGGCTCTAGCTCTAGCTTTGACAGAACGAGTTCAAACGGAGTTTAGCTTTGTGATTTGGCGATCGCTGCGATCTGTGCCTTCCTTCCACCACCTGCTAGACAGTATCCTTCAGCCGTTCGATCCAGCTATCCCCCAAACCTTTCAGCAGCGGGTCCACCAACTCATCCAGCATCTCCAGCAACATCGCTGTCTACTTATTCTCGATGGGCTAGAAACTGTCTTGAAGCAGGAGAACACATATACTCTGTTTCTCCTCACCTATCTCCTACCTGCAACTCATCAAAGCTGTATTCTGCTGACTAGCCGAGAACGTTTGTCAGAGCTGGAAGAAGTGGTCCGAAATAGAGCATCAGTGCGCTCTATGACTTTGCAAGGCCTACTCCAAACGGAAGCCGTAGAGCTATTAAAAGCAGGTGGCATCATGGGCAATCAAATGGAGCTATTAGCCCTAAGCCGCCTTTATAGTGGCAATCCTCTCGCCCTCAAAGTAGTGACACCAGTGATTCAATTCATTTTGGGTGGCAACATCGCAGCCTTCCTCAACCAAAAGACCTTAGTTCTAGGCGATCGCCTGCGAGCTGTCCTCACTCAGCAACTCGACCAGCTTTCGGACTTGGAGCGAGAACTCGTCTACTGGCTGGCAATTTGGCAGGAACCGATCTCCTTCTGTCGCCTGCAAACTCATCTACTACACTCCCCTGACCTGTCTCTGGTGTTAGAAGCTCTGGCAAATCTAGAACGGCGATCGCTTCTAGAAAAATGGTTTAGTACCAACGAACCTGCCTTTACCCTTCAGCCGCTAATCATGAAATTGGTTACAGAAGCGTTGATTGCACAAGCAACCCAGGAAGTTGAACAGGTCTTGCAAAGCCATGATGTTCGTGAGTTCAAACTGCTGAGAACCCATTGGCTGCTGCGACCTGGTACAGACGATATTAAAGGCGATCGCATTTTGAGCCAGCTACGAGAAGAATTGTGGCGTATTTATGGTGCAGCCCTCCCATCTGTCTTGCAGCAAATTTTGCCACTCCTAAAAGAGCAATCTCCCCTCGTGATTGGTTATGTCGGTTGCAACATCATGGCCCTGCTGACACAGCTTAATTTGAACCCAATTCATTGATTAGTCGCTATTTCCGCAATGAGTGAGCGCTCGCATTCAATTCAATTTCTCGATAGATTAATCTTAAGATTAAATGTAGCAATCAATACATTGCCGCAAGTACTAACTACCGATCTTAGAAATACCAAATTCAGTCAAACCAAGGCAACATGCCCTACCTATGCAAGTACAAATAGTGCACCTAATGCTTCTGGAGCAAGCTTTATAGAAGCTGCAAGACTGCATTTCACCATAGCCAAAGCCTAGAAACAAACAGTTTTGAAGTTAACGCAGCAAAAAAATTGCTAAATCAATTTTGAGTCAATTAATCTGTGATGAAGATCACAAGTTTAGATGATCTTGATCGCGCTTGCTTCAACCCACAACATACATACTTATGAATGACTCAACTCTAGCCGAGTCATCAACAGGGAACACACGACTGGCCGACAGAATCCATTGGAAGCTGTCGGTTTTTTATTGCTTTGGAATTGATGAATGGTTAGCGAATCGCACCCATCGTATTTTTCCAGGACAACTCCTTACACAGAATTTGCAGTGCCCGTTGGTCTGGTCCCGTAAAGAAATCACTTTTGATCAAAGCTTCTAAGACCTGATGGGTTAGCTGGGAGGCAAATGCACCACCCGCCCGCAAAAGATGGCTGTAGTACCGAAATTGTGGTCGGCCCTCTTGGCTAAGGTGAAAGCAATGAATTTCACTCTCAGTCATTTTATAGACGGGAGTATTGACTGGAACCACAATGCTGGGGATGCCATGCTGTCCATAAAGCCCGTCGTCTTGGCGCTCCATCGTGCCGATCAAGACAGTGCCCAGGAGAACGCGCGTTTCATTGATTAGATCGGGGGTAAAGATCGGGTCGGGTTCGCTCGAAAGCCGAGGTCCAGAGTTGAGAAAGTTGGGGTTGAAGAGTTGCGAGTTGTAGATTAATCCGACAGCCCAGTGACGTTTCTCGGTTTCGAGTTTGACAAAGCAACCAAAACCATAGTCTTCGGGACTGGGTGGCGCTTGCACGCCCATTTCGTCATTGAGTTGCACCACGTAGTCGCAATGGGAATTGGATTTGACCACTTTGCCGAGCTGCATCTAGACTCTCCCCTTCTGCAAGACTGTTGTGAAAATGAAAATTTCCCCACAGTTCGTCGAAATTTCCGACCTTGTAAGCCAGAAACTTCCACCAACTGCGGGGAAGCCAATTTGCCAACTGAGAATCAAACTAAGCGCGTACTAAAATTCACAAAAAACGTTAGATTCACAACCGTGCTGATATTGAAAACGGAGTTCAATGCTCAGGACATGGCTTGAATCAAGTAGTCGAAGTAAGGAGTCGCTTCCACAGCGTCTTCTTCACTGAGCAGCGCTAGAGAGGCCCGCTTTAAGCACCGGATGGATTCCACCATGCCAGGAACGGGAACACCTAGGGAGTTATACATTTCCCGCACGCCGATCAAGCCAATTTTTTCGATAGGTTCTTTGTCGCCATTTAGCACACCGTAGGTGACAAGGCGCAGATACCACCCGAAGTCACGTAGGCACAGAGCACGTTGGCGATCGCCGTAAGCATTACCACCTGGCGAGATAAAGTCGGGGCGCTTCTGCCACAGTTGCTTGCTGGCTTCTTGCACAATTTTTTTCTCATTCTCAGCGAGAGCGGCAGCAATACGCATCCGCTGGGCACCAGTCTTGAGAAATTCGCTGATGTTTCTGAGTTCACCAGAGCTGGGGTAGCGGAGTTCGTCGTCTGCTTGAAGAATGACTTGGCTAACTACACTCATAATTGTTGCGGTACTTAGGTATCACTTCGTAGTTTAGCGACTCTTGGGGACGCAAATAAAGCAAGGAGTCTCCCAATTTAGAGGGATAGGCTCTGCCATGAAGAGCCTAACTTGTAGCTTTATGAGAAAGTAAAAAGTTTTGTAAAATTTAATGCTCTTACGGTGCAAAAGAGCAGCTTAGGTCTAAGCGAGCAATATGAGCCATGAGACTGCTAGAAGGGCGATCGCTACACTGAGTAAATAAAACCAACCAGATTGTGAGCCTAAGTACAGGAGTGACAAACGAGTGTTAGAAGCCAACCCAAAGACTATGAAGACACTCTACGAAGCCGATTTCTATGCTTGGACGCAAGAGCAAGCCAAACTGCTGAGGGCGCAGCAGTGGGACCTGGTTGACGTGGCGAATTTGATTGAGGAAATTGAAACGTTGGGCAGGCAAGAACGACGGGAGCTAGTCAATCGTCTAAGCGTTCTACTAGGACATCTGCTGAAGTGGCAGTACCAGCCCGACCTTCAAGGAAGTAGCTGGCAGGCTACGATTCGGGAACAACGCCGCAAGATTAAAAGATTACTTGAGCAAAACCCCAGCCTGTCTTCCTATCTGGAGGAAGCTCTGCAAGAAGGGTATGAAGACGGCTTAGACTTGGCAGTTCGAGAAACTAATTTACCCTACGAAACCTTTCCTGAAGACTGCCCTTATCAACTGGAGCAGGCTTTAAGCGATGAATTTATGCTCAATGAGTAATGCCTATGGTAATTCTGGATTTGCGATCGCTACCAATTACAAATTGTTGTGAGCCAAGCTGATGATTAGTGTGCAGACAACGCTACCAACCAATATTTGGGTGTCAGCGACTTGGGAGGAGTATGAGCAGGCGATCGCGAGTCCTGCCTATACGAAGGCCAAGGGCTACTATCACAATGGGCAAATGAGGATAGAAATGTCACCTGTAGGGCCAAATCATGCAACCGATAACAGTCTGATTGATATTTTGGTCAACCTGTTTGGTATTGCCAAAGGCTTACCGATGCGATCGCTCTCTAACTGTTCGTACCGCAAGAGAGGTGTGCGGGAGTGTCAGCCAGATTTGTCTTACTACATTGGCGATCGCGCATCACTATCGCCGCAAGGAAGTTCGGTGGTGGATTTGGACAGCACACCTGCTCCGGATTTAGCGATCGAGATTGCCGATACGTCTTTGGCTGATGATTTAGGAGTGAAGCGGCTGCTGTACGAAGATGTAGGTGTGGCGGAATATTGGGTGGTAGATGTGCAGCAAGCAAGCATTACAGCTTTTAGAATTTTGCCCAATCGTGCCAGCCAACGCATTGCTCAATCTCAGGTATTGCCAGGACTCGCGATCGCTCTCCTAGAAGAAGCACTACAGCGCAGTCGGCAAATGGATAATAGTCATGTGGGAGCGTGGTTTATGGCAGAAGCACAAAAACAGTAGCGATCGCGATCTTGCACTTTTACAATTCAAGTGGGTTGCACGCAACGGGGTTTCTACACGTCAAAATAGAAAGGTTGCTGCGATCGCAGTGATTTGACTTATTAAGGAAAGTATTGTGTCTACTCCCCGAACCACACCTGCAAACCATGCCACTGATCCTACGACCGAACAATGGCGGCAAGGGGAGTTGGTAGAAATTGAAATTCATGACCTAACCGATGGTGGGGAAGGTGTGGGTCGCTTTAGTGAGCGAGTGGTATTTGTGCCCGATACCGTTCCTGGCGATCGCGTCTCAGTGCGCTTAGTACTGGTGAAGCCGCAATATGCTCAAGGCAAGTTGATGCAGATCATCGAAGCCTCACCCAACCGCATTCGGCCTCGTTGCATTGTGGCGGATAAATGTGGCGGTTGCCAGTGGCAGCATATTGACTATGCCTATCAGCTCAAAGCCAAACGCAACCAAGTGATTCAAGCCTTAGAAAGGATTGGTGGGTTTAGTGAGCCACCCGTGGAGCCCATTTTAGGCGCGGAAGCAGATTTGGCTTACCGCAACAAAGCGACGTATCCTTTGGGGCGATCGCAGGCAGGGCAAGTCCAGGCAGGCTACTACCAAAAAGGCAGTCATCATCTGGTTAATTTAAATCAGTGCCCGATTCAAGATGCTCGTTTGAATCCTTTACTAGCCGAAGTTAAACAAGATATTTATCAGCGGGGTTGGGGCATTTATGACGAAAAGCAACATCGGGGTAAGGTCCGCCATTTGGGATTGCGGATCGGTCGTCGCACCGGAGAAATCCTGCTAATTTTGGTGGCAAAAGATGCCAACTTATCCGGTTTAGAGGACCAAGCGCAGGACTGGTTAAATCGCTACCCTGAGTTAGTCGGTGTCTCCCTCAATATCAACTCACAGAAAACCAACGCAATTTTTGGGGATGAAACTCGCTGCATTGCGGGCCAGTCTTATTTGAATGAAAAGTTTGGGGGTTTGCAGTTTCAAATCCATGCCACGACTTTCTTTCAGGTCTATACCGAGCAAGCAGAAGCGCTATTACGAAAAGTGATTAGCCAATTGGATCTGCAAGGCCATGAAACTTTGATCGATGCCTATTGCGGGGTGGGAACATTCACGTTGCCGTTGGCAAAACGGGTGAAGCAAGCGATCGGTCTAGAACTGCAACCGGAAGCGACCGCGCAAGCCCAACTGAATGCAGAACTGAATGGCATCACAAATGTGGCGTTTCAAGCGGGTCCAGTAGAACAGGTGTTACGCACGCTGTCTGTGCAACCGGATGTGGTGCTGCTCGATCCGCCTCGTAAAGGCTGCGATCGCGCGGTGTTAGAGACGTTGCTGCAAATACAGCCCCAGCGGATTGTCTATGTGAGCTGCAAACCCGCAACGCAAGCCCGCGACCTCAAAATCCTCTGTCAGGAAGGCAATTATCGCTTAGTGAAAGCTCAACCTGCCGATTTCTTCCCGCAAACGGCTCATGTAGAATGTGCAGCATTTCTAGAACGTCAATCTTGATGTCTATCGATGCAGATCCGAGTTGAAACCCTCACAGATTATCCGGCGATCGCAGACCTCTTACTTGCAGCGTTTGAGCAGGGAGAGGAAGCCCACCTAGTAGAAAAGATTCGATTGTCCGATCGCTATATCCCTGAACTAACTTTAGTGGCAGAAAAAGAGGGAGTAGTCGTCGGACATATCCTTTTTAGCTACATCGACTTGGTAGGCGCAGAAACACTGCCTGTTTTAGGTTTAGCTCCTTTAGCGGTACATCCAAAATATCAACAGCAGGGAATTGGCAGCGCTTTAGTTCAAGCAGGGCTAGCGAAAGCGGAGGAGCGAGGAGAGGCGATCGCCATTGTTTTAGGACATCCTTCATTCTATAGCCGCTTTGGCTTTGAACCATCTGTAGCCTATGGAATTGAATCTCCTTTTCCAGTTCCGGCGGAGTTCTTTATGGTGACATTTCTGCAACCGGAACGACAGGGATACCCAGGCAAAGTAATTTATCCATCTGCGTTTGCAAGCTTATAGACTCACGGCGCTAGATACGCAGGACCCTAAATCGTAGCGGCCAAAGCTTCCTTCCACATCTGTCCTAAAGTTTTTTCTAGTTTGGGGAACTGTTTAGCCTTCAGACCAAAGGAGTATTTATCTGGATAGAAAAAAGTAACTCATATGACAGACGTGGCTAAAAAAATCAAACTGTAACGTAGTTGACAGTTGCGTGCTTCAACACCAAAACGCTACAAGTAGAGTTCAGCTCCTAAGCTTGGCCCTACAGGCAGTGTTTTGCTCAGTTGACTGCGTAAACTTCTAGTTTAGGCAAAAAACCTTAGGAGGTTCCATATGCAGAACAAACAAGTACGATTGGCTTCTATGCTGAGTGCTGGCATCCTCATGCTAGGTATTCCCGCAGTTACTCTCATGCAAGAGCCCGCAAGCGCTCAGCTAGCTGGACAAGCAACTGTTGGCAATCTCATTGCTGCCCTGAATAACATTGCAGTTCAAATCACCAATTTAGACGCTTTGAACGACCTGACCGTTCAAGACGTGCGGGTTGTGAATGTTGAAGATGTGCTTAACGACAATAACGTTCAAGCATTCAATAATGCGTTGAATCGCAATGAAGTAGAGATTTTGACTCTGCAGAACACGCTAAACAACAACGAAATTATCAAGAACGTATTGAACAATAACAACGTCGCCCTAACTGATGTGGTGGCAATTGATGTTCTGAGCGGTGGAGATGTCGTTATCTTCTCGCAAAGACAATAAGATCAGGTTGCTTTAAACAAATCGAAAATAACCTAGGTTAATCACTTGAACCCCTTCTAGATGGCCACTAGAGGGGGTTCAAGTTTTTAGCCTTGTATGAGTCTTGTTGCAAAAGTTGCCGATCGCCCCGATTACGGCTTACCATGCGTTACGCCACCTCTTGTTGCCTGTTTGCGATGAAGTTTAGTCAAATTATTCAACCCCTCAGTGCTGTTGCGACTGGTAATAGCTTGACCAGCAACCCTACCTGCGACCCGGAGCTGCAAGGCGTTGCGGCAGTAGAGGAAGCGGTTTCGGGTCAGCTCAGTTACATTGAGGGCGACAAGTTTGCGGCTGAAGTAGGAAAAACAGCGGCGAGTGCTTTAATTTTGCCACCGAACGAAGCATTACAGGCACAAGCAACAGAACGAGGCATTGCCTGGATTGCGACATCTCAACCGCGATTGGTGTTTGCTCAAGCGATCGCCCTGTTCTACCAGCCCTTCCGTCCCACTTCCGAAATTCACTCTACAGCAGTGATTCACTCAACTGCACAGGTGGGACAGAACGCATACATTGGACCGCATGTGGTGGTTCAGGCAAACGCAAAGATTGGCGATGATGTGTGCATTCATCCGAATGTGGTGATTTATCCAGAGGTGCAGATTGGCGATCGCACCACACTCCATGCCAACTGTGTGATTCATGAGCGCACCCGGATTGGTGATGATTGTGTAATTCACTCTGGCGCGGCGATCGGCTCAGAAGGATTTGGTTTTGTGCCGACGAAAGAAGGTTGGTACAAGATGGAGCAGTCGGGTTACACAGTGCTAGAGGATGGCGTGGAGGTAGGTTGCAACTCCACAATTGACCGTCCTGCTGTCGGGGAAACCCGGATTGGCCGCAATACCAAGCTCGATAATATGGTGCATATCGCTCACGGTTGTAACGTGGGAGAAGCGTGCGCGATGGCAGCTCAGGTGGGGATGGCAGGCGGAGTCAAGATTGGCAATCGCGTCATCTTGGCGGGCCAAGTGGGAGTTGCCAACCAATCTACGGTGGGAGATGGGGCGATCGCGACGGCGCAATCTGGCATTCATGGGGATGTGGAGCCAGGGGCGATCATGTCGGGTAGTCCAGCCGTAGACAACAAAATCTATTTGAAAGCTTCAGCGATCTACAAGCGGTTGCCAGAAATGTACCAAGCTTTTAGGCAACTGCAACGACGTTTGGGAAAGGCGGAGTAATAGCTACAGTACTTCAGCTAAACGGGGAGGTGCGATCGGCAGTTGCACCGTAAAACTGACCTGATTCGCCTGACTCGTTGCTTGGATGGTACCGCTCAAATGCTCTACTAGTTTTTTCACTAGAGCTAGTCCTAAGCCTGTGCCACCGTGCTTCCAAGGGTCATGGTTGGGGATGCGGTAGAACTTATCAAAGACATGCTCCAATTCTACGACGGCAATTTCCACGCCAGAGTTTTGCACACTGAGCCAAAAGAATTCTGAGTTGGCCTGGGCTGTCACTGCGATCGCCGCTTGCCGAGGCGTGTACTTACAGGCATTGCTGAGCAGCTCAGTCAGGATGCGCTCCAAAATGTCGAGATCGGTGTGCAAAGTTGGCAATTCCGCAGGCAACTGCACTTGCAACTGTTGTTCTTGCTGGCGCGCCTGCTCTAAAAATGGCTCAACTACGCTGGGAATCCAACAATGCGGGTTAATGGCAGTGAAGAGGAGTGGTTCTGTTTCGGCATCTAAGCGAGTTAAGTCGAGCAGATCGTTGATCAGTTTAATTTCGCGATCGCATTCGTCATTGAGAACTTGAAAGTATCGTGAGGTGCGATCGGACGGATCAGAAACGAGTTTCCCTGCCTTGTCCCAACTCATTTCTAGCATTTGAGTCGCCATTTTGATGCTGGACATTGGAGTCCGCAATTCATGAGAAACGGTGCTGAGAAAATCATCTTTGAGCCGATTCAATTTCTCTAGCTCGGCAACTTGCGCTTGAGCTGCTTGATAGAGTCGCGCCTGCCGAATCGCGATCGCACATTGATTAGCGACCTGCTGCACCAAGCGAATTTCCAGCTCATTAAACGTATCCGTGTTGGGGCGAAAGAGCCAGAGATCTCCCAGTACGCCTTGGTCATCAACGATGGGGCAAGCCAGAATCATTGAGGAATTTTGGATCGATCGAATGAGCAAGCCATCGCAGATACAAAATTGCAGATGCTGGCCTTGCAAAAGCCGCTGGTAAATGTCTGGTCTAGCGGTCATCTCTATAGTTTGACCAACGGCTGACAAGCTATCACTATATTCATGAGTAATCGTAGAAGTCGTGTGGGCAGCATTGTAGATTCCAGTATCACAACAACGCACTTCTAGACCCAAGGCCAATTCTTGTACTGCGGTGGTGAGGATGTGGTCTTCGTCTAGGCTGTCGCGCACCTTATCGGTAATTCGCTTCAACCGCGCTTCAAAGTTGAGGGCTTGGGCAAGCTGAGCGGTCCGTTCCTGGACTTGATCTTCCAATACAGCATTCAACTGCTGCACCTGCTGAAACAGTTCTGATTGTTGAATGGCGATCGCGACTTGGGCTGCCAACTGTTGCAGCAAATCGATTTCGTGGGCTTGCCAATCACGGGAGGTGCGGCACTGATGCACCATAAGCAATCCCCAGAGCTTTTGCCCTTGCAAAATTGGCACTGCTAGACCCGCTTGCACTTGGTAACGCTGCAAAAACCGCTTCATTCCGGGTGAAAACTCTGCCTGTTGCACATCTACGAAGACAGAAACCAATCCTTGTTGATACTGGTCGAGATAGTGTTTCAACCAGGCTTGGCGCATGGTAGTGCGTAGTAGCGAAGGCCACTCTGGATTTACAGACTCAGCTACAAATCGCCCTTGACTGCTACCATCCAAACGGTAGATGGTGACGCGATCGCTCTCTAAGCAGTGGCGAATATTTTCAACAGTAGTGCTGAGGATGGTATCAAGATGCAGAGATTGGCGAATTTGCTGGGTAACGCTCGCAATTAACCGCTCTCTCTGGCTTTGCTGTCGCAGTAGCTCTTCTGTCTGTTGCCGCTCAAGGATGTCTAGCTTGAGCTGAGCTTCACTCTCTCTGAGGGCAGCTTCGACTCTTCGGCGTTCTGTAATATCTCGCAGCACTACTTGAGTTGCAGGTTCACCTTGGTAGGTCAGTGGAATAGCCGTGACCTCAGCATCCACTACTGTGCCATCCAAGCGGCAAAGTTTTTGCTCCATTAGGGGCGCAGGAATCTCACTTTGTTGGAGCTGCTGCATACGAGCTCGAACTAAAGCTTGGTAGTCGGGATGAACACGCTCTAATACAAAAGTGCCGATTAAATCTTCAGCGCAGGTGCCGCCATAGAACTGGACAGCGGCTGGATTGAGAAACACAAATTTGCCACCACGCTGAATAAAAATAGCGTCAGGGCAAAGCTCTACCAGTTGGCGATACCGTTCTTCGCTTTCTCGTAAAGCTGTTTCTATATGAGTGCGATCGCCTTCCGGTTGAGCTTGTTTTGTCCCAGCGACCGCTTGCAGGTTCGCTTGGTCTCTAGAATCGTTTCTACAGCAATGGATGTAGCAACAGCAACTCTGATTTAGCGGCTGATTGGGGCCTTGCATACAAATCCTGCTGGGTCGTAATGGCTATCTTTTAGGATGCCCCAGCAGAATCAGGATGACTGAGTATTTTTAAATAGATTTAGTAAAATTTTTGACTCAGTACAGGTGTGTAAAGAGTCGGGCGATCGCTAAGGAACTTGAACCGGAGCCGATTCCAGCTTGGCGATTAACTTAATGCCAAACTCTGCCTCAAAGGCACCCTTCTTGTAATCCACGCTCCATAATTCCAAAGCACAGTCATCGGTAAGTTGAGTCGGTTGCAGCCAGAGATACAATTCTTTCGCCTCGGCTCGATACTCACAGCGAATCTGTTGCACTGCACCGATTTGACGGCGATCGAGGGCGACCGCTAGGCGCAGTAGAGGACTCAGTTGTTCTACAACCCGCCGATGTTTTTTGCTGGTGAGATTGCGATAAGTTTCGTGTTTCTTTTTCGGCGTGTTTTTGCGGTGGTAGCGAGCTAGGTTCGCGATCGTTTCAACTTCGATTTCGGTATAACCGAGTAAATCGCCGTTGCGAATTAAGTAGTAGGAGTGCTTATGGTGGGAGGCATGGTTCACATGGTGGCCGCAGTTGTGCAAGATAGCCGCAGCCCACAGCAGTTCTTTTTCTTCCTCACCCCATAAATGCAACCAACCTTGAGTTTGGTCAAATAAGCTGGTGGCAAAGGCCGCGATGCGTTGGCTATAGTCCAGATTCACCTGATACTTCCGCGCCACCCGCTTCACACTCCGCTGCCGCACCGAGCTTTGGTAGCGCAACCGATCTTCGATCAGCCCGTGGGTCAGCATCCAATCCACGACCACGCCTTCACGCAAAGCCCGCTCGCAGATAGTGAAAGCATCAATTTCCAAGAAAGCCATTGTTTCTTGCAAAATCAAGGCTCCAGCCAGAATAATTTCAGCCCGACGCTCGGACATTCCCGGTAGTGTCAGCCGTTCTGCAAAGCTAAGCCGCCGCAGCCGCGCCACAATTTCTCGCAGATCGGCCAGCGAGACTTGATACCCGTTTAATGGATCGGGAATGATGCCGAGCTTTTCACGGGCATGGAGCATGGCCACCGTTTCGGCAGTGCCAGAAGTACCCACTAAACGCGGCACTTCTCCGGGTTTAAGGTGAGCGCGTAACTCCCCCACCGGACGCTCAATCATGCCGCGAATGTAGGCTTGCAGATATTGAAACTCTGCGTTGCTAATCGGGTCAGTGCTGACATATTCTGCCGTCAGGCGAACGGCTCCAATTTTGGTGCTGCTGAGCGTGCGTGGTTCGTGCCCGTCACCCAAAATCAACTCGGTAGAACCACCCCCAATGTCAATAATCACGTGGGGTCTATTATCAAACTCCATCCCCGACAGCACGCCTAAATAGATGCGTCGAGCTTCTTCTTGCCCAGAAACTAAGTTGACGATGATGCCAACTTCCGCTTCCACTTGTTTGACAAAATCTTTGCCGTTGGGTGCTTCCCGTACTGCACTGGTGGCCACGGCAATAATCTGTTCGGCATTGAGGCTGGTCGCAATGTCTTTGCATCGCTTCAGTGCCGCGATCGCCCGTCCCATTGCCGCAGGGGTTAAGTCTCCCGTTTCAGGGTCGCGATCGCCCAGCCGAGCCGTGTCTTTCTCGCGAGCCATGATGCTGAAGGCGGGCAAGGTTGGCTGAACCCGGACCACGACCATGTGAATAGAATTAGTGCCAATATCGATGGCCGCAAGAATGCGGTCTTGCTCAGCCGAGATGGGAACGCTCACCGAACTGCCTCTGCCTTTTGCGCTGAATCTGCGATCGCCCTGATCTTATCGCGGCACGTTGCCCTCTGATGTTTTTCCTTGGTTTAAGAGTTGAAGTGGGCGATTGCGGCAGTTTTTCGCTAATAAAAGCGAATTGCTGCACCTAGAACAGCGATATTCTAAAAGATTAGGAATTGTAACAAGTTTTACCCCTCAACCCATGCTGACCCAGCCTGAGCAACGACCTGAACCCACCTGGCTAACTGTGATTCGGCTTTTGCGGTGGGACAAACCAGAAGGACGCTTGATCTTAATGCTGCCAGCGCTCTGGGCTGTATTTCTGGCGGCACGGGGTACACCTCCTCTCCTCTTAGTAGGTGTGATTATCCTAGGCAGCTTGGCGACTAGTGCCGCTGGTTGTGTCGTAAATGACCTCTGGGATCGCAATATCGACCCCAAGGTGCAGCGCACCCGCAACCGTCCCTTGGCTTCCCGTGCCCTCTCCGTCAAAACGGGGTTTGTGGTGCTGCTGGTTTCCTTGCTTTGTGCTTGGGGCTTAGCCCTGTACCTCAACCCTTTGAGTTTTTGGCTCTGCGTCGCAGCGGTTCCAGTCATCCTGTTATATCCTTCTGCCAAGCGGGTATTCCCTGTCCCGCAACTCGTGCTCTCGATCGCCTGGGGTTTCGCGGTGCTAATTAGCTGGAGCGCCGTCACGGGACGCTTAGAATTCCCTGCCTGGCTGCTATGGGGAGCCACCGTCCTTTGGACACTAGGCTTCGATACCGTTTACGCCATGCCCGATCGCGAAGACGATCGCCGCATTGGAGTCAACTCCAGTGCCTTATTTTTTGGCCCCAGAACTGCTGCTGCCATTGGCTTGTTCTACATCGGCACAGCACTATTGCTGGCTTGGCTGGGCTTAGAGATGCAACTGCACTTCAGCTTTTGGCCTACCTGGGCGATCGCTGTAGCGGGTTGGGCTTGGCAGTTTATCCGCTTGAGACAGCATCAACTCCCTGTAACCGCTTACGGTCAAATGTTCCGGCAAAACGTTTGGTTAGGCTTTATCTTGCTCGTAGGAATGGTCGCAGGCGCAATCCTATAGGGTGTGTTGTAACGCACCGCCCTAATGTACCGTTCACATGCTAATCAAGTGGCTTCGCGCTCCAACAACATCGTCACCGGGCCATCATTCTCAATCGCGACTTCCATCATGGCCCCAAATTTTCCGGTTTCTACTTTGAGCCCACTTTGGCGGAGCTTAGCCACAAATTGTTCATAGAGTTGTTCGGCGATCGCAGGGGTGGCTGCTTGGTCGAAAGAGGGACGGCGGCCTTTGCGGCAGTTTCCGTACAGCGTAAACTGGCTAACCACTAGGAGTTCTCCTCCAATTTCTTGCACCGATTGGTCAAAGCGACCATTGCCCCTTTCCGAGTCAGGGAATAATCTCAGCTCCAAGCATTTTCGGGCCATCCAATCGAGTTCAGCTTCTGTGTCGGTGCTAGAAATCCCGACTAAAAGATTTAATCCTCGACCAATCTTGCCGATCACTTGGCCTGCAACCGTAACTTGAGAAGATTTAACTCGCTGAATCACCACTCGCATAGTTTTAGATGGGACGGTACTGTTCTGGTCGCGATCGCCTTTGGATTAAGTCAGAACTAATGGCAATTATGGCTGAAACCAGCTAGGTTATAGGCGGCTGAAGTTGGCATCAGGTATCAATCACATGAACCCATCTCTTGAAGGCCCTACCCTCCGGCTGGTTACGATTCCAGTGAGCCATTATTGCGAGAAAGCTCGGTGGGCTCTAGATCGGCTTCAGGTAGATTACGTGGAAGAAGCTCATGCTCCCTTATTTAGTCGCCTTGCTACCTGGCAGTTAGGAGCGGGAGCCCAAGTTCCGGTCTTAGTCACGCAGACAGAAGTTGTGGCTGACTCAACCCGAATTTTGCAATACTCGGATCACGTGTTTGCCTCCGAACACAAGCTATATCCTAGCGACCCAGATTTGCGACGAGAGGTTGAGGAGCTGGAGGAATTATTCGACACCCGATTGGGAGTGTCTCTACGATGCTGGGTTTACTTCCACTTGCTGCCCCAAAGAGAGCTGACGCTGAAAATGTGGTGTGAAGGGACGCCTACCTTAGAGCAGCGCTTATCCCGTACCTTGTTTCCCTTGACTCGCCAGTTGATCACGAAAGCACTAGATGTCAATTCTGAGTCAGAAGCAACAGCTTTCAACGAAACCAAGAATATCTTTGAAATGGTCAGCCAGCAGCTATCGGATGGTCGTCGTTATCTGGTTGGCAATACTTTCACGGCTGCTGATTTAACCTTTGCAGCTCTCGCGGCTCCTGTGTTAATGCCGAAAGAGTATGGCGTCCCACTACTTGAATTTGAGGAATTACCTCCGGAGATGGCAGTGCGAGTTGCAGAGTTACAAGCCATGCCAGCCGCTACTTACGCGCTCAGATTATTTCGAGAAGAGCGCCATAACGTCCAGCCTACTTCAGCCAACTTGCAGGAGGCTAAGCAAACCACCTGACTGGAGGATGTTGCTGCTGAGCGAGGTGGGCCACACTATAAACAGAGTTCACATCAATCCATGCACGCTAGGCTGGCACTCCTGACTACAACCTTGGAGCTGCCAGTTTTTTATGGGCGCTAGTAGCACAAATGCGATCGCACAAAATAAAGGGCAGACCTGAGCCTGCCCCGCACGAAGAACGCCATTAAGGTGCCATTAAGGTCGTAGTGATTGCGTTTTACGCTTCATCCAAAGCAGCAATACCAGGAAGCTCTTTACCTTCCAGCAGTTCGAGGCTGGCACCACCACCCGTAGAAATGTGGCTCATTTGGTCTGCCACACCGACTTTTTCTACTGCAGCTACAGAGTCGCCACCGCCGATGATGGTGGTTACGCCTTGCTTGGTTAGACCTGCTAGGGTGTGAGCGATCGCTTCGGTGCCCTGAGCAAATTTATCGAACTCAAACACACCCATTGGGCCGTTCCAGATCACGCTCTTGCACTGAGCTAGCGCGTCTTGGAATACTTTGATCGAGTCGGGACCAATATCTAGACCCATCCAGCCGTCGGGGATATTCTCAATGCTGACGGTTTGGGCATTAGCGTCAGCCGCGAAGTTGTCAGCTACTACCACATCAGTAGGCAACAACAGCTCAACTCCCTTTTCTTTAGCTTTTGCTTCCAGGGCACGAGCGAGGTCTAGCTTGTCTTCTTCCACCAGAGACTTACCGACGCTCAGACCACGAGCTTTGTAGAAGGTGAAGATCATGCCGCCGCCGATGAACAGCTTGTCTACCTTATCTAGCAACGTTTCGATGACGCCAATTTTGCTCGAAACTTTGGAGCCGCCCACGATCGCCGCCAAAGGACGCTGAGGATTTTCGATCGCGTTTTGCAGGTACTTGAGTTCTTTTTCGATCAGGATGCCAGCGACCGAAGGACTGAGGTAGTGAGTCACACCTTCCGTGGAAGCATGCGCCCGGTGAGCGGTACCGAAAGCGTCATTCACGTACAGGTCGGCCAGAGAAGCTAGCTTTTTGGCAAATTCAGGATCATTCTTTTCCTCTTCCTTGTAGAAGCGGACGTTCTCTAGCAACAGCACATCACCGTTTTGCAATGCGCCGACTTTAGCCGCAGTTTCATCGCCAACGCAGTCGTCGGTCTTGACCACGGTTTTACCCAGCAACTCGGAGAGACGCTTAGCCACAGGGGTCAGACGGAGGCTGTCGTCTACGCCTTTGGGCCGTCCAAAGTGGCTGCACAAAATTACCTTGGCTCCCTTCGAGGTCAACTCTTGGATGGTTGGCAGAGCGGCCCGGATGCGAGTATCGTCTGTGATATTACCTTGGTCATCGAGGGGTACGTTGAAGTCCGCGCGGACTAGAACCCGCTTGCCAGCTAAATCGGACGACGATAAATTTGCTACAGTTTTTTTGGACACAGAAAAATCTCCTGAATGAGCCTTTGTACCTATTAATTAGATTAAAACAAGCCGTGACCTGTTGCAGGTATTTCTACCTAACACGCTAGAAAGCCTGAACGGATCAACCTGAATCTGTTCGTTGGGTTCGTACTATGCGTCGTCCACATTTTACCTAGCTCTGTGCCCCGGAGTTGCGCTTATGTTTAAAACTGTTCTGTTTCCCATTGACCAAAGTCGCGAATCGCGTCAAGCTGCCGATACTGTGGCAGAGCTTGTCAATTTCCATCGCAGTCGCTTGATTATCTTGTCTGTGGTAGAAACACCAGAGCCAGGAGAAGAAGCGCCAAGTGCTGAAATGGCATCCCCGGAGGCGATCGCGGAATTACTCAAAACCGCTAGAAACCTCTTTTCAGATCAAGGTATTGATACCGAACTGATCGAACGAGAAGGAAAACCAGCTTTCACCATCTGTGATGTCGCCGATGAACTGGATGCTGACCTAATTATTATGGGTTGCCGAGGTCTGGGGCTGACTGAGGAGGGAGCCGCCGATAGTGTCACGAATCGGGTAATCAACCTTGCTCCCTGCCCAGTGTTAATCGTGCCCTAACGCTAAATAGCCTGAGTAAATTCCAGAACTAACGAAGAGAATCACCAGTGCCACGGGCAGGACAAAATGTGCGGGTGATGGCGAGACAGCGCCGCACGAAAGCAGTGTTGGGGTTTGCGATCGCTGGCTTATGGATATTGCTACCCTGGGTGCTACCGTGGCTCCTCTTTTTCTTCCCAACCATCGTGCTTTCACTGCCTGGTTCGGTCTATTTGAGCTGCTTAGTTCCAGCAGGTTTCAGCTACTTCCAAGCCCAGCGTTTATGGAGCAAAGCCAATCGAGCTGACCAAGGCGCGGCGGGAGAAGAAGCGATCGCCACAGTTCTCGCACCTCTCCAGAGCGAAGGCTGGCAAATGGAATATGGCGTTCGCGATCGCTCGGTTGGGGATGTAGATGTATTTCTGCTGTCCCCAAAAGGTCGAGCTTACACCATTGATGTCAAATCCCATCGGGGCGAGGTGCGGAGTGACGGTAAGCAGCTTTATCGGCAATATGGGCGATCGCAATATCCCTTTGAAAAGGATTTCTTGAACCAAGCCAAGCGGCAAGCCGTCGCGATGAAAAAGATCAAGCAGTTAAGCTTTGTGACTCCGGTTGTGGCTTTCTCCCAAGCCAAGGTTGAAGTTGGGCAGAACCCGATTGCGGGTGTTTACGTCCTAGGCAAACAGGGTTTGGTGAGGTGCTTGCGATCGCTGGGCTAACTTCCCGACAAGATCGATTGAGATGGTCATGTAAAAAGCAAGGTTTTGTAGCGTTGCTTACCCCAACTCATCAACTAAATTGCTGGGTTCGCCGGGATAAAAGCGATCGCCTAGAATTTCCGCTAAACCATAGGGACATTCTGGAGGAAAAGTGCGGCTGGGTAAATCAGTTTCACTCACTGCCAGTTCTACACCTTTTAGATAAGCTTTCTGCAATGCTTCTTCTAGATAGGGCTTGAGGCTTGGGTTATCTTCTAGCAACTCGGAGATGTCGAGGCGCTGGATGCGAATCGTGGCTAGCCAGCTACGACTACGACGTTCGGGTTGGTACTGCCATTTGAGTAAATGCCCAATTAGCAAACTCAAGCGATTGCGGAGTTCCTGGCGTTGCTGTTTACCCAAAGATGAAATTTCCTCAATCAAATTTGGCAGGTCAAGCTGGCTCCATTGGTGCTGGTGAAGTAAAGCAGCCTGTTCCTGCGTCCATGCGTAGAAGTCGTTGTCGTAGAGGTTTGGTTCAGAAACGGTAGCCTTTGGGTCTATTTCTGGGATGTGCATGGCGATCGCTCAACCTCAATGTCCTTATTGTAGAGCTGCCTTTTCGAGGCGCGATCGCTTTGTTGAACCGCCCCTTGGCGATCGCAATTCGATTGGATCTATTTCGTCTACTTGGTTTCAGGCAGTTTACGCTGCCTACAGTTTTGTGCAAAATATAGGTGCAGAATATAAGAGATCTTAAGTAACTCAGCGGAAGTAAGACTGCGGTGGGTTATACATACTAAGGGGTACATACTGAATTGTACGTAGTGCTAGAGATGGGTTTCCCCACGCTGCATCATAATGTTGGTATTGCCCACCTCAATCCTTACTGCTATCTTTTAGGGCTCACTGCCCTAATTTCTCTGGTGGCTGCCTATGCAGCTTGGCGGCGACGAACTACGGCTCCGGCTAGCAAGCCTTTTCTCTTAATGATGCTAGCGATCGCGGGGTATGCCACTGTTGCAGCATTAGAGGCAGCCGCGACAACGTTATCCAGCAAAATACTGTGGTCGAAGCTAGAGTATGTCGGCTCTGGCAGCGTGATTACGCTCTTTTTGATCTTTGCGACCCACTTCACCCACCGAAAAAATTGGCTGACTCCCAAAGCTCTGGCATGGCTCTGGGTTGTGCCAATTTTGAATGTCATTCTCGTCATGACAAACAGTTGGCATCATTGGGTTTGGACTGGATTTTTGTGGAGCTCTGCCAGAAGCAACCTGCTCATTTACCAGCATGGCCCCGGATTCTTCTGGATCATGGCTTGTGTTTATGCTTATACCTTGGCTGGGGCCTTTCTCTTACTAAAAGCAGCCCTCCGCCCCTCCCTACTGTATCGGCGGCAAGCCATCATGGCCTTAGCTTCAGCCATGATCCCCTTAATCGGGGGTAGTGCCTATATGCTCAAGCTCACGCCTCCAGGATTGAACATTACACCGATGAGTTTTATGCTCAGCGGATTAATTTATTCTGCCAATCTCTTTCGCTTTCAATTGTTTGATCTAGTGCCAGTGGCTCGCGATACGTTGGTTGAGAGCATGAGTGATGGAGTCCTGGTTTTAGATCAGCAAAATCGCATCGTGGATATTAACCCAGCGGCACGAGAGCTGCTAGGCACAACCGTTGCCTGTGTTGGACAGCCCGCAGCGAAAAGCTTATGGCAATGGCAAGATATAGCTCGGCGTTGCTACGATAGCGGCGACCATAGGCTGGCAATTGCTAGAGAGGGCAAGCCACTGCGCTATATAGAGCTACGCACAACGCCTCTGCGCGATCGCACCCAGCAATTAACCGGGCGATTGATTGTCTTACGAGATGTAACCGAACGCCACCAAGCAGAGCTAGATCTGCAACAGGCAAATCACCGTTTACAAAACCAGTTACTAGAAATTGAGGTGTTGCAAACTCAGTTGCGAGAGCAATCAGTTCGAGATGTCCTCACGGGTTTGTTCAATCGTCGTTATCTGGAAGAAACCTTTCTTAGAGAGTTAGCAGGAGCAACCTCCGAAGGGTATCCCATTGCAGTCGCGCTCATGGACATTGATCACTTTAAGCAGATCAACGATACGTTTGGGCACCTAGCAGGCGATCGCGTGTTGCAAGCCTTTGGTGAACTGCTGCGTTGCTACAGCCGTTCTAGCGATATTGCTTGTCGCTATGGGGGTGAGGAGTTTGTGCTAGTCATGCCGCAGATGCCGCTAGACCTTGCCTACCGACGGATTGAGAAAATTCGCTTGGCTTGGGAAGCTACCCTTGTGGAGTTTGGCGGCCAGCAAATCCAGTCCACTGTCTCTGGGGGCGTTAGTGCCTTTCCTCCAGAGGGGAGAACGATTGATTGTCTGTTGCACTTAGCTGATCAAGCGTTGTATGCAGCCAAAGCGGCAGGGAGAAACTGCATCAAGCATGGGTTTTACCAGCCCCTAGATCAATTCTCAGTTCGTTGCGGCAACCAGCAGATGTAGGAACAATAGCTCACGCAGAGGGCGATCGCGAAGCTCTTGAGCCAGAAGGAGCGCGATCGCTGTGGCTAGTAAGCAACCCCTACCATTGATAGATGTGTCCGTCCATCTTTAGCAACCCGTAAGCGATCGCGAGTTATGACTTCTGTTAGAGGAAGAATTTTCTCTTACTAGTTAATCTTAATTTTGTCGAGAGAATTAATTGGCTCGCGTCCTTCGGGATGGGTGCGATAGTTTCTCGAAATATGAAAAGCATTGAAAATGAATTAGTGGAGTACTTTGATGAAAAATTTGATTTCTGGAGCGATCGCTCAAGTTAGTTCTTTGTTTAATCAACTACAAGTCAAGCGTTTTTTGGCCGTCGCTCTTGTTGGTTTTATCTTGTTGACCACTAACGCTCAGCCCAACAGCGCTAGCACCAAAGCGATTAGTGACCGAATCAACACCGTCGCTCACCAGAATGATTCTGACCGTCCCAAAACCACAGGCGAATGGAACCGAGAAGCCCGCGAGATTAACTCTGCTGATGGCGAGGGTCGGATTGAAAGAATTGCCAAAGAGTCTACAGAAGCCGTGAAGGACTTTGGCGGCCTCTATCCCGATACTGCTGAGAGAAGCGCTAGCGACCTAGACAAGAATGAACTGCGCCGTCAAGGTTACTCTGACAAAGTGCAACGCTAAGGAATAAATCCTAGGCTCCCCTTCCCTCGTAGGGAGGGGGCTGGGGGTTAGTTTTTTACGACGCGATCGCAGAATGGCGATTGAGAGATTCCTGTTGCATCGCTAGTTTGCGGCTCTCGAAGAGTTGAATCACCCCTTTCGTCACCGTCTCTACAACGTTTGGATCGCAGTAAGAAAGAAACTCTTCAGCAGAAATTTCATCTTGAAAGAACGCTTTCGCATGTTTCAACAACTGCCGTAAGGCTGCAAAACCGATCGACTTCACGATAAAAGTTGCGGTCGGCGAGTTTTTCACATCGTAGAACGAATCAATACTGCGGCCTTTTTCGAGCAGTTCTAGCGCATCATGTTCGATTGGAGTTTCTGGCAACCTATAGCTAGAGATTTTGGGTAAGAAATGCTCTAATTGCACCGTCGAAAAGCCTGAAGATGGCAGTTCGCCCATCATGGTAGAAATCGGAACATCGCGGCCAATCCGAAACGCCAACGCTTCAATAATGGCGATCGAGACGAGTTTTGCCCCCAGATATAGCCGAGCCACTTCTAAATTTTTTGCGGTGTTGTTAATTAGCCGTTGGTAGGTTTCGTCGTTAGGTTCACTGTGGAACTGTCGAAACACCACTTCTGGCTTGAGGAAGTTCATGAAACCTTCCATCTTTTGAATCGACAGGCGATAGCCTTGCACCTTGTAGGCGTTGGTGTTTTTCAGGTCGTGGTTGGTTTCCGGGATCAGGTTCCAGGTGTTGTCTAGAAAATGGGCGGAGCTAGGAAAGGCGAAGTTCTCTACGTCTCGGTTGGCTAGGCGTACCGCTCGTTTCGTGATTTCGAGGGTTTCCGCTTCTGTCCAACCTAAGTCGAACTCCTGACTGATGCTTAAGAGTCTTCGGTATAGGGCCTCGTCGCTAGTGATGCCTTCGGCAGATTTGGGTCGGAAGGGAACGGTGGCTTCAATACAGGCAGCAATTTGGGCCAGATGACTGTAGGAAAGCAGAGGTTCTAGGCTTTTGGCAGCAATCACGGCACTGAGAAATTCGTTTTGGCCCGCCATTGGAGAAAGTCGCTGACTGGGGGCAAAACCAAATACTGTGAGGACTAAGCTGAAGCTGCGATCGCTCGGCAAGTCTTCTGCATCCAGAATGGCAAGATGGCCTGGGGTTTCTTTGATAAAGGGGGCGATGAAGCGGCTAATGTTGACGCTGATGCCTTGGTCTACTTGCACGTAAACGAGATCGTGGAAGAGTGCGGCTAAAACTTCGATCGCGTCGCCAGAATCGCCGACTTCAAAAATATGCTCTGGGGTGTGGAAGTAGCGCCAGGGGCCCGTCATGGCTTGGATGATCAGTTCTGCGATCTTGTCGAGTTTGGCGATGTCTACTTTGCCTTGGAGCTGTTCTATAGCCCAAGTCAAGCTCTCTAAACACCGTTCTCGATCGCGATCTACATCCATGTGACCCTCCTACTTCCCCTGATTCTGCCAGTGAACACGTACGACTGCTTATAGTTTGTATACCAGGCTTGAGAGAACTGAAAAGTTTGCCTCAATACTGGATTCTCGTTGATTGTACCCACTTCGGAGATTGGTAGTTGTGAGGGCGATCGCTTTCAGGGGGAATTTAGGCTGATCCGCTACAGATTGTAATAATTGACTTGCATTTCACAGGAGACGATTGATGGCAGAGATGAAATCTGGGAACGCAGGTGATCCGTATGACCTTAACCGCTTTGTGCAAGCCCAGGAGCGCGATTACGAACGGGCACTGTCTGAGGTCAAGAATGGTCGGAAGCGATCGCACTGGATGTGGTATATCTTCCCGCAGTTCGATGGGCTAGGGTTCAGTGCAACGTCGAAACAATACGCGATCAAGAGTGTCGCAGAAGCTAAGGCGTACCTGAGTCATCCGATTCTAGGGCCACGGCTGATAGCGTGCGGTGAAGCGGCTCTAAATGTGGAGGGGCGAACTGCACACGAAATTTTTGGTTCGCCTGATGACATGAAGCTTAAATCTTGCGCGACGTTGTTTGCCTACGTGTCACCTGAAGGGTCAGTTTTTGAGCAAGTACTCAACAAGTTTTTTCAGGGCGATCGCGACCAGAAAACACTCGATCTGCTAGCACGTTCTCCACAAGTTGATTAAGGAGAAATCTGATGCTCATTTAATAGTGAAAGCGATCGCTGGCTGCGGCAGGTGCTCCCATGAAGAAATTTGAGGGGAATCACCTGAAAAATCTTTATGAGTTTTTTACGCTAAGAACATTAAATTCCGTATTTATCGGGGCATCTTAGAGAGGAACTGTTTAGCCCCAACAGAATAATAGGTATTTCAAAAGTGATGAGTAATTATTGCAGAGCTTGCTGCGCTCTTTTCGCATGTCATGGAGTTGCCGCATGACTAGTACAGCATCTAGTACAAAAAGATATAGCAGTGTAGTCAAGCGCTGGGAAAACATTCAAACTGACTGTGCTGAGGGTGACCTTGAATTTCAGTTAATGACGGTGATGTGGAAAGCTTTAGGGCTTGATACTCCTCAGATCAAAAAGAACCCTAATATAGGCAGTGGTTGCATTCCAGATTGGCTAATTTATCAAGACCCTACTCAACCACCTGTATTAGTTGTTGAGGATAAAAAGCGTGTCAAGGTTTTAGCCGAGGCTCCAGACGATAAATTTGTTGAGCTTTGCCGAAACCATTCTCTTTATAAAGATGCTGTTGGCTATCCAGTCGCCAAAGGTAACAACGGCATAAAACAATATTTAGACAAAGACAAAGTATCACCTAATTGTTTAGCTTCATACGGGCTAGTTTTTAATGGTGACTTTTTCCAGCTTTGGCGGCGAGTTGATGGGTTAGTTTTTCCACTCACACCCATTCAAAGAGTCACGAAGAAAAGCTTACTGTTACTCATGCAGCAGTTAGATTACTGCTTAAAACACCCTCAACCTGCCTTGGTTTCTGCAATATGGAATCAGAAAGGTGGAGTTGCCAAAACTACAAACACCATAAACCTAGGCGCAACTCTAGCCATCAAAGGCAAGAAAGTTTTACTAATTGACCTAGATCTTCAGGGTGATTTAACTAAAGCTTTGGCTGGACACCTTAGCCACTCCTCTGATTACCTATATGCTTGTCGGGACAAAATTGACTTGCAAGCATTTGATGAAGTGGAAGATATTCTGCGTGCTTCAATCCACACAAAGAAATTCCCAACCACTGATGGAAAGAATTACGAACTCTCTGTTCTATCAACCGACGAAAAATTCCTAAAGAAATTCCGAGATGATAGTCAGCTTGTTCAGCCTGCTATCCTGTTTAGAAAGATAATTAAGCTTCTGAAGAAAGAATATGACTACATTTTTATTGATCTTTCACCAACATTTGATCGATTAGCTCAATGTGTATTTTTTGCCTGTGACACCGTTCTCATTCCTGTAGATTATGGCGAGAAATCTTTGCATCATGGTGTACACGTACATCAAGTGACAGTTCCCAAAATACGTGAACTAAGAGCTAAGAGTGAGCAGCTCCATCTAGGTCCTTGGAATCTAGGTATCAGTTTTAGCAACTGCGCCTCAGATACAGGAGTAGCACTCCAGAGGCTAATTGACACAGGTCTAGAGAATCGCGGCTTTATTGGCAATCAATACAAAACTCATCTGCGCTCTTATACGCAAACCAAAGTTGCTGAATTTAAGCGTGCTCCTGTGGTTTGCTGGCATGCTTCTCCAATCACCAAGCTTTATACAGAGCTTGCCAATGAAGTATTCCTCAACCATAATTTTACGGATCACTAACTATGGTGTTTATCGAAGAAGACACAGCACCACTTGATATTGTGCTTGGGCAAATATTGCGGATTCCTTGTAAGTTTATCAAAGGGAAATCTGATGTTCATCCGATGGTGATTAAAGCGATCGCCCAAGAGCTAAAAACAACAGGCAAAAATGTCTTACCTGTAATCATCAAAGTATTGGGCGAAGACAAATATCAGGCAATTCTGAATACTCAGATTTTAGAAGCAGCTCGACAAGCTAAAGCAGATTTCGTTTGGTGCATTGTTGTAGACGACAAAATGCAATCTCAACTTGCTGTCGAAACTGGTCAAGTGGTTCGCGTCAATATTGCCAAGGCTCCAGAAAAAGAAGTCGCCGCAGTTCTAGAGTATGTCAAAGCCAATAAGCCAGGATTCAACAAGATTGAGCCGCAAAAGATAGCTAGCGCGATCGCGGAATATCGGAAAACCAAACCGCTGACGAATTTATCCTTTTTAACTAAGCTCAAGTGCGGCATTGGCAAAGCCAAACTAGCCCCACTTGCTGACATTCTCGTTACTGCATAAATGGCAAAAACCCCCACCTCCGAAGAGATGATTCAGACATTGTAAGAGCGATCGCCTTATTTCCTCAGACTGCTGTTACTCCTAACGTCGAGATCTACCCTGAAAGAGATTACTACTAGGAGAGGTCATGATCGAGGAAAACCAAGTTCAGATTGATGTCTGGAGCGATTACGTTTGCCCCTTCTGCTATTTAGAAGAACCTGTTTTTGAGCAACTGCGACAGGAATACGGCGACACGGTTCAGGTTATATGGCGTGCGTTTGAATTACGTCCTGACCCGATTCCCACACTAGACCCCCAAGGCGAATATCTTCGCACTACTTGGGAGCGTGCCGTTTATCCAATGGCAAACGAGCGGGGAGTGACTTTACGCTTACCACCCGTGCAACCTCGTAGTCGCAAAGCCTTAGAAGCGGCAGAGTTTGCTCGCGATCGCGACTGTTTTGAAGCGATGCATCACGCCCTGTTCCGCGCTTTCTTTGAAGACGGTTTGGATTTGAACAATACTGATATTTTGCTAGAGGTTGGCGCATCCGTAAGTTTGGATCGTGCCACTCTCCGTACCGCTCTAGAAGCTGGCCAGTACACCGAACGAGTAGTCAGCGATCAATCTCTGGCTCACCAGTTGAATATTTCCGGCGTGCCAGCCCTGCTCATCCACCAAGCCGATGAACCCTTAGAAAAAGCGGTTTTGCTCAGTGGCGCTCAGCCTTATGAAACCGTCCGCACCGTTGTAGAGCGAGTTCGCCATAAAGCGCAATCGCTAGGATAATAATGAATCTGCGTTAACAAATCTGGCTCGCTGAATTATGACAACTCCTGCCATCCAGTGGTATCCCGGTCACATTGCCAAGGCCGAGAAAGCGCTGCTGAGCCAACTCAAGCTGGTCGATGTAGTGCTCGAAGTGCGCGATGCCCGGATTCCGCTTAGCACTCATCACCCGCAAGTGCCCCACTGGATTGGCAACAAGGCGAGAGTATTGGTGTTGAATCGGATGGATATGATTCCAACTCCAATGCGCAATCGCTGGACGGAGTGGTTCCAAGAGCAAGGGGAAGAAGCCCTGTTTACCGATGCTCAGCATGGCAAAGGGATTGAGGCGATCGCTCAAGCGGCTCAGAATGCAGGTGCCCAAATGAATCAACGACGGCACGATCGTGGCATGTTACCTCGTCCGGTGCGAGCGGTCGTGTTGGGCTTTCCCAATGTGGGCAAGTCAGCGCTGATTAATCGGTTGCTCAAACGGCGAGTGGTGGAGAGCGCACGGCGAGCAGGGGTCACTAGACAACTCCGGTGGGTGCGAATTTCAGATCAGATTGAACTGCTGGATGCTCCTGGGGTTTTGCCCTCCAAGCTCAACGACCAGGAAGCGGCCTTCAAGCTTGCCATCTGTGATGACATTGGGGAAGCCGCCTACGATAACCAGCGGGTTACCTCAACTCTGATTGATTTGATCAAAGGTTTGCAAGCCACTACCCCCGACGCTATCTCAGGCAACCCATTGCGATCGCGCTACGAACTAGACCCAGCCGAATTTACAGGCGAATCTTATCTCCATGCTCTAGCAGAGCAAAAATACCAAAATGATGTGGAACGCACGGCTCGGCAAATCTTAAATGACTTCCGCAAAGGTATCCTCGGCTCCATTGCTTTGGAACTACCACCCAATTAAGTCAACAACCGTAGCCCGCACCTGAAAACACCTGTTCGAGTTGGTTATCTTTGTACTCGTAGATGCCAAAGCTGGTGCTTTCGTAACCTGTGTTTCTTACGATCGCTTCTTGAACCCCATCACCGTTGATATCCACGGTGGTGATCAAGTCGTATGCAGGTCGAGCGGCGATCGCGCTGTAGGGCGTTAATTTATTAGCTAGGTGTCTGGGCTGCGAACCATCGTAAGTTAACCAAACATTGGCATAAGCACCCACCACACCACCATCTCTCGAACCCCTGGAAGACTCATTTTTGGGATCGGCTCCCTTCCGCACCAAGCCGTAGATTTCTGGCTGACCGTCTTGATCGAGATCTACCACTGAAATCTCTTCCACCACGGTTTCACCAGTCACATTCTTCACTTGTGGATCTATGGAGAAAAAAGCATTGGCTATGCTGGTGAGGTCTTGGCGATATTTGGCTTCAGCCGTAGCATCTGGGGTTGCGATCGCAGTTTTGGCAGGATTGTATTGACTCAGCGCGATCGTCCACCGCCAAGATTCATCAAATTCTTTGTTGCCGATTGAACCGCTAAAGCCTCCCACTTGATCTTCTGGCAGGCTACTGAATACAGCTTCTAGCGATCGCTCACTAGAAAAATTTCCTTGTCCCGTCAACTTTGTGGAGCAAGCAAATTGGCTAATGCCCAACTTCTGAACCTGAAATTCTCCTAATTTCTCACCTTGGTTCAAAACCGTAAAATTTTGCACCGCGCTCAAAAGAGATTGATTACCAAAGTTTCTCAGCAACACATCTTCTGAGAGATCATCTCGAACAGAAGTTGTTACGTCTGTGCTGACATCCACATAACGACCGTTAATCAGAAGCGCGATCGGATAAATCTCTCCTCTGTATTCATTCGTGAGATTATCTTTTTTGACAAGAGAAAGACCGATTAAATTAGTTTGCTGAGTACTGGGAGAGCGATCGCCCTGATTGGGTTTTTGAGCGTTTATTAATTGATTGGAGGAAAGCTTACAGGCTGTTAAGGTTGCTAATCCTAGCAACAGACCGAGGTAAGAGAGCAACTTATAATTCATCACGGCAGCCATTGTCACAACACAGCACTTAATTCAATAGCTCTCAAACTTTGTGACAATCTTGGTTTTGAGACCTATTTTATTTAGCGCCCGTACTATTACAACAAACTCCGATCGCCAAATTCCGCAGATACTCCTGAATTCTGGGTTCTATCTCCTTTCTCTCATCTCCCTACTTACAGCTCAAATCCCATCTCCTTCAACCCTTGACGCAATCTTTGCGCTTCGAGAGGATTGTTGTTTTGCTGGTGCAGGGCGATCGCTTGCCGAAAGGCGGTTAAGCTTTCCTGCACCTGACCCAATTTCCATAGGACTACACCTAAATTTTGATGAGCGTCGGCGTAGTTGGGTTGCAGAAACAGCGCTTCTCGATAAGCGGCGATCGCGTGGGGGAGATCTCCTAGCGCTTTGAAAGTCATGCCTAAGTTGTAATAACCCGGTGCAAACGTAGAGTCAATTTTGAGAGTTGTCTCATAGACTCCTTTGGCTCCCACCAGATCTCCTTTTGCCTTCAGGAGGTTGCCCAAATTGTTGTAGGCACCGAGTTTTAGCTTCGGCATAATTGATTGCTGCAAAGCCAGTTGGTAGTGCTGCTCGGCTTTTGCCCATTGTTGCAAGCGACTGTAAGCAATGCCTAAGTGATAATGCAACTCATACAACACAGAAGCATCGGCTGCTTTGGAGGTTAAACCCCGCTTTAGCAACTCAATGCCTTGGGGCACTTCATTCATTTGCACATATAGCGCCCCTAATTTGCTGCACACATAAGGATCACTAGGATGATGTTTGAGAAAACCCTCCATTGCTGTGCGAGCTTTGGTGAATTTGTCTCGACTTGCGATCGCCCCTGCTTGATATCCTTCATGCAAAATTGCCACATCCGGCAAATAGCCCACTTGCCAATGCGGTTCCATGCTTTGAATCAGGGACACACTTTCGTCTACCATCGCATGGTAAGGCCGCACAAAACTGATGTCAGGATGGTTGCGAAAGAGACGAGAAACCAGCGAATAAGGAGATTGTTCTGCGCCAATTTCTTGGCGTACCAAACTGATCAATAAATAAGGTTGCTCACTGCCAATGGTTTGTCGCAGAGCGGGCACAATACCAGGCGCTAAACGCTCATCAGCATCTAACACTAAAATCCAATCGCCCTGCACATACTTCAGGGATTCATTCCGAGCCGCTGAAAAGTCATTGCTCCACTCAAAAAAATGTACCTTGGCCCCAAAGCTTTTAGCGATCTCTGGGGTGCGATCGCTGGAGCCTGTATCTAGCACAATCATTTCATCAACGACACCTTGCACACTCTTTAGGCAGCTCGGCAAAGTTGCTTCCTCATTTTTCACGATCATGCAGAGGCTCAGAATCATAGATTGAGGGGAAGGGTTAGGCACCGTTTTATTCTAAAGCTTCCGCTCGATCCTCCAATCGGCTCAAACTTCATCTTCTTAAATGTTGAGTACTAAAAAACCTGTCCAGGTCAGCCTGAACAGGGCAAATAATTTTAAGCACAGAGGCAAATCAACGCTCTAACCAACCTGCTTAAAATGACATCCAATTAAGCATCGGTTATAGGGTCGGGGGCAGAATGACTGTATCCACCACGTGAATAACGCCGTTGCTAGCCTGAATATCGGGCTGAACCACAGTGGCCTTGTTGACCATGACTCCTCCGCCATCTACATTCACTGTCACAGGGCTGCCTTCCACAGTTGTAACTTCGCCAGATTTGAGTTGGCTGGAAGTCACTTCACCAGGAACAACATGATAGGTCAGGATTTTCACTAAAGTCTCTTTATTTTCTGGCTTCAGCAACGCTTCCAAGGTTCCAGCAGGCAATTTTGCAAAGGCAGCATCTGTTGGAGCAAAAACGGTGAAAGGCCCTTCACCAGAGAGTGTGCTCGTTAAATCCGCAGCTTGCAAAGCAGTGGTGAGAATTTTGAAAGAATCGTTAGAAGCGGCAACTGCGGTAATCGTGGTGCCAGAAGAGGCTTCTGTCGGGGCTTCTGAGGTGGCAGGGGCAACAGGTGCCGTAGGTGTAGTGGAGGTCGGTGGAGAGGCTTGAGCACCACGGGCGCGGTTGTAAGGAGGCTCGTTAAAGATGCTGGGGTTGGGATTCACTTGGGCCAAAGCTGGCAAACCAATCAGAGCACTAGCTGTCACAACTCCAAGGAAGCTAGTGAGCTTTTTCAATGAACTGATGGATTTTAATTTGGTCATCAGTGACTCCTTAATATTTTGCAAAGAAGATGCAAACTTATATGTCATAGTATGACGTTTTACTAAAGGAGTAGCTTGCTCTCTGACTACAATTCCCCGTAAAACTAGCAATCTATATCTTAAGGAGGAGCGATCGCTCTAAAGCAAATTTCCTTTTGTCCTGGGACCAACCAAAGATAGAAATATGATTTGACTCAGCGGCAAAAATGGCGTTCAGCGCAACCAATGACGAGTTCCAAACCCTGTACACGATTGAGCTGCAACCTTAGCAGCGGCCATCAATGCTTCTCTGAAATTGGTTTGTAGAATAAAGTGGCAGAACGCACCGTGAAAAATATCTCCAGCTCCTAACGTATCTACGACCTCGACTTGAGGAGGCGCGATCGCCTCTCTTTCACCCGCGTCATAGAACTGAATAGGCTGGTTGCCTTGCGTAATCGCAATATGTCGAATCCCTAAGTTTATGAGAGCAGCAAAAACGGCGGCTAAGTCGCAGCAATCGGGAGGATGGAAGTTGGCCGAACAGATCGCGTAGTCAGTCAGCGCTAGCACCTGCTCAAATCCTGGCTTCCAACTGCCACCATCCACAACAACTGGAATATTTTGCGCTTTGGCTTGTTGAGCGATCGCCACTCCAACTGCCATCTGATGCCCATCGATCAGCAACACATCCACATCTCGCAAAATATTTGAGGGAATCCGATCGGGTGCCATCTGGATCTTGCTGGCATTGATCGACACCACCGCTCGTTCACCTGTGGCTTCCGTCGTGATAATTGAGGAGACCGGAGGTGGTTCGGTGCGGTCGGGGTCAAGGTCGGCGATCGCCACGCCACAACTATCCAAATCAGCTCGAATCAAATTGGTAATTGGGTGACTACCGACAACACCCAGAACTGTAGCTTGATTGCCCAAAGCGCTAAAAGCCACTGCCGCATTGGTTGCTGGCCCTCCAGCAGATACCGTGTAGTCTGACGCCACCAATTTCTGATTGTTGGTTGGCGGTGCTGCAGCCAAATAGAGCATATCTAAAGTCACCATGCCTACAAACAATCCCCGCTGAGCCATATCGTCTCCTGATTGATCTTTCCTGCTGCTTACCTAACGACACAGGCAAGATGTTCACTCCACAAGATAGTATGGCCAAATGGAAATCAAAGCTGGAACTCTCTACATCGTTGGTACACCAATTGGCAATCTGGAGGACATGACCTTCCGGGCAATTCAGGTGTTAAAAGAAGTGAGCGCGATCGCCGCTGAAGACACGCGCCACACCGGAAAGCTGCTCCAGCACTTTCAAATCAAAACGCCTCAGATTAGTTATCACGATCACAATCGCCTCAGCCGTCTCCCAGAGATGATCAGTCGGTTACAGCAAGGCCAAGCGATCGCCCTCGTCACTGATGCTGGGATGCCCGGAATTTCCGATCCTGGCTATGAATTGGTGAAAGCTTGCGCGGAGGAGGGGGTGCCAGTCGTGCCCATTCCTGGCCCTAGTGCGGCCATTACCGCGTTGAGTGCTTCTGGCCTACCGAGCGATCGCTTTGTGTTTGAAGGGTTTTTACCTGCGAAAGGCTCAGAACGTCGCACCCGCCTAGAAACCTTAAAACCGGAATCCCGCACGCTGATTTTTTACGAAGCTCCCCATCGTCTGCAACAAACTCTCCAAGATTTTGCAGCGACCTTCGGCGGCGATCGCGAGATTGCTTTAGGGCGAGAATTAACCAAGCTCCACGAAGAAATCTGGCGTGGCACCATGATCGAGGCGATCGCTTACTACAGCACCCGCGAAGCTCACGGAGAATTTACGCTAGTGATCATGGGTGCAGAGCCAACAGAACTGGTACTGACCGAAGACGCCTTAAAAGCAGAGCTACAAGTGCTAATTGGGCAGGGAATTTCGCGATCGCAAGCCAGCCGCCAACTTGCCCAACAAACTGCCTTACCTCGTCGCCAACTCTACCAACTAGCACTGACCATTCCAGAACCTACAGACAACGAAAGTGATACTCAATCCTCGGTTTGAGCTGCTTTTGCTTCGTCTTCCAGCGCTTGAATTGCCAACAACAGCTCTTCTTCTTGAGCTTCAAAGTCTTCTTCCGACACTTCGCCCATATCAAAGGCTAATTGCAGAGTGAGTAGTCGCTTACTGAGGTTTTCTTTATCGTCCCACTCAGCATTCACTCGTTCTTGAATCTGTGAGCCCAGCCAAGTTATACCTGCAAGAGGGCCAGTAATCGGCGCTAATAGTATGTCAAAAAACATAGTGAATCAGCCTAATTTAATTGATCGAGCTGGGCGAAGTTATAGGGAGCGGTGAAGTTGTTGTAGCGAATCCGCAAACGGCCCTCAAATTGCAAATCTAAAGCTTCTACTTTTTCACTAAATGTCGGCTCATCATCCCAATCGATTAGATAAGCCGCGTTGTAGATCATTGCTTCTGTGAGCGGATCATTTTCTGATGTATTGCTTGCCAGAGGATTTAAGGTGGCTCGAAATACTTGAATAATGCTTTGCTTGCGAGCTTCTACAGCTTGTTCGATCGCCTGACCAATCCGAATTACCTCATCCATGCTGAGAGATTTACCCTCTAAGCGATCGCGCTCGGAGCGTAGCTGCTCATCTTGAGCTAACAGAGCTTGTACCTCAGCCTCAGCGTCCCAAAATATTTTTACACCAACTTCTCTGCGGCCATGGAGTTTGTGGAACAGTTGTTCTAATTTGGGCCCCTGAGTTGCAGTGAGTTGTTCTGTGACGGTGCGCCAATCTTCTACAATTAAACCAAATTGCAAAGGAAGCAGGGTTCGGTGGCCTGTATGCATTGCTTGTTCTAGCACTTTCTCGTGGTCTAGCAAGTTGCGCCGACTGGCTAAATAACGCTCTTGCTGGGCCTCGGAGTAGAGAAACGTGAATCCATCTAAAACATGGGTATGAACAGGCTGTTTATCTAAACCCTGGGCTTCTAATTGTTGGGGGCCAGGGGTGGGGAAAATTCCATACAAATACAATCCAGTTCCCATCTGTTTTACCTATTGCAATGTTTAAGGATTAAGTGCAATGAATACTATTTTTTATAGCCGCTGTGAGGTCAGCACTAGCTTGAGTTTGGCTTGAATTAAATTCAGTTGAGCCAGTCCTAGATCTACGCTGCCTTCAACGACCACACCTGTATTTAGGAGGCGATCCAGCAACTCTAGAATTGAGGGATTAGTAGAAGTCTCGCCCGGATAGTAGCCTCCAGCTTTAGGCAACAGATTGCCAATTTCTCCCAAGTCAATATTTAAGTCTGCGGGATCCACTTCAAAGATTTCGCAAAGGTGCACCACTTGTTCTTCTAACTTACGGAGACTGCCAGCAGCTCGGTCTAAATCCTCCTCGCTCAGGCGTCCTGCTTCCATCCGCCGAATCACCTGAGCTTCCATCAGTTGCCGCACTAGCTCGACCACAGTCAGCAGCAACGGCGCTAAACCAGCATCTTTAGTTGATCGATGAGGCTCTAGCAATAAGGGGGGCGGGGGGTCTGATAATGGCATGGCTTGACCCTAAGGCTACGAGTTTAGTATGCCCAGCGCGATCGCCATCCTCCCATTTCACTCTTATCCACAAAACTCTTACCCACAAAAAAAGTGGGCATGAAGCCCACTCGGAGAGGGAGAGTCTATGGCAAAGGAAAAACTATGTTTTTAAGCGGGAGCTGTGGGTAATGCGGTGGGAGCGGTGCGTAAGGCTCGCAATTCTGTTTCTAGACCCTCGATCCGTTGGAGGAGTTGCTGATTGGCCTCCATCAGGCTGTGGGTTTGGCTGCTGAGATGAGGATCGCTTTCCCACCAATTGATGCCAATCTCCTTCGCCTTGTCTACCGAAGAAATTAGCAAGCGAATCCGAATGCTCAGCAGTTCGGTAGAGCCAACTGAAACGGAAATGTCTCCCGCAATCACAATGCCTTTATCTAAAACTCGTTCTAGAACATCGGCTAAGGTTGAGCCTTGAGTAGCGGTGGCGATCGCACCACGGTTAGAACTGCTAGGGGCGGGCATTTGGGGGAAAGTAGTCACAGTGGGGCTTCCTCAGGAAGTGACGTAGAGGCGATTGTTGCGTTGAGCTAGGATTCCCTTTTGAGCTAGGGAACGTAACGCATTCACCGCCTGAAATCGATTCATGCTTAAAGCTGCTTCAATTTCTGAGACTCTTGCTCCCTCAGCCTGCCGCAGATAGGTATACACTTCTGCCTCATCTAGCCCTAGTTGGTCTTGGTCGTTAATTTCAGGTTCCGCGATCGCAGCAGCAGGTTCAGTTGCAGCTTGAGGAGCGGCCTGGGGTTCAGCAGCCTTTACGGTGACTGGCTCGACTGCAACGGAGGTAGCAGCAATAGTTACAGTGCGATCGACATACTCTGCTCGGGGTGGTGCAGCCGTCGGTGTGGGTGAGGTCGCCTTAGGTTCGCGGCAAACGAGTTCGTTAAGAAGTTCCCAAAGCAGGGTGGTAGATTCCTGGAGGGGCAAACTGGTGCGAGAAAGCAGTATGTCCATGCAGATATCGCGGAAGTCAGCATCTTCTGCCATGACAGGAATATTATGCTCTTGGCAAACTTTGGCGATCGCAATGCCAGAGCGTAAACCAGAAGATTTTTCAGCCCCTGATTTGAGCCGAAAAGCTTTGACTAACTGTGTAATTAGAATGGCGCTTTCTCGCTCGATCTCGGTTTTCTGTACCAAAATCTCTTGCTGAGTCAGCTCATCGGGTTCCGGCATGTTAATTGTGACCAGACGATCCATCAAGGCATCTTGGGTGGAATGCACCCCGCAGTATTCTTCTGGATTGGAGGTGAAGATGGCCCGGAATTGAGGATTCACTCGCACATATTCGGGACGATTGCCGCTGGGTGGCAAAGCCAAAATTTTTTCTTCTAAAGCGGAGAGTAAAACGTTGTTGACTTCGGGGCGAGAGCGGTTGAACTCGTCATAGACCAAGGTGAAACCTTCGCGGCAAGCCAAGGTGAGACGAGAGTCTACCCAGTTTTGCTTGAGTTCGTCCTCGACTTTAACAACGCTATGGATAAAGTTGTCTACAACTTTTTTGCGGGTATAACCCAACTGATTACCAATTAGGTCTGAAGTCTTGAACTCGTCATCGCCAAAGACCAACATGATGGGCCGAGTCAAAAGATCAGCCAAGTGTAAAGCGAGAGTGGTTTTACCTGTGCCAGCAGGGCCACGCAGATGCACGGAAAATCCAGATTGCAGGTAGCGCAAAGCTCTAGCAGCCACACGCTCGACGGCGGGAGTGCTGACAAATCGACGGGGGCGGGCTTGTAGGACAGTACTCACAGGTTAAATTCCTCTTGGGTGTAATAGACGCGATCGCGCTGCGTAATTAAACCTTTGGTGATTAAGGAGCGGAGCACATCGACGGCTTGAATTCGATTAATCGTTAAAGCAGTTTCTAGTTCTGCTAAACGAGCTCCTTGAACTTGATGGATGTAGTTGTAAACTTCTTTTTCAATGTCTACAGGTGTGAGTTGAGCAGGGGGAATTGGAGCGCTATTAGGCTCTAGATTTGACCTCTGCCCGTCTGTGGCCCCCTTCTCCTGTAGGAGAGGGGATGGGGGAGAGGTTTGGCTTTGAGTTAATTGATTTTCTAAATCTGCGCCCCAAACAGAAGTTCGCAAGTTGGTGCAATATTGCTGTAGTTCAGTGCGAAACGTGGCGAAGCGTTGGAATAGCGCTGCGACATTGGCTTGGCGATCGCTTCTACTTTGGCTGAGGGTTTGTTGCAGTTGTTGGGCTCGGTCTTCCCGCAGTAGTTCCAGTTCCCACAAATAGCGCTGCACATCAGCACTGAGTTTCTCGATAAAGGTAGTGAGTTCTTTTGCTTGTTGGGTTCGCATCAAGGCTCGTTCATGCTGACTGGTTGATAAAAGCGCTTGAGTTTCTTGTTGCAGCGTAGAAACTTGCGTTTGGATCTCCTGGCGCAGCAGGGTAACACTGGCATTTAGCTTGGAGTGGAATTGGCGTAGTTCTTGGGCTAATTGCTCAGCCATCAGCGATCGCTCTATAGCGGTCAGTGATAAAAACTCAGCCGTCTGCTGTTGGAGCTGCTGTACAAAAGTATCTAGTTGCTCAGCTATCTCCTCAGCTTGGATTTGACGCTCTAAGCGACTGTAAGCCAAAAAATTTTGGGTTTCTTGTTGCAACGCCTGGACTGATTGTTGCAGTTGCAGCCGGAACAGATGTTGGTTGGCTTGCCGAAGTTCACTCTCTTCAGTTAGATCAGCACGGAATGCAGCGAGGTTGTGGTGGACCTGAGCTGCTCGTACTTGACGTTGTTGCCGCGTTGCCGCTAAATCTGCTTGTACTTGTTGCTGGCGCTGAGCAAGCTGCTGCTGGCGCTCTTGCCGCTGTTCCTGCCATAAGTTTCTCAGAGCAACCATCGAGAGTTTCCTTCTACAAGCTGAGAGATGAACTGAAATGAAAAAATGGGGAGTCAGCAAGACCCCCCAAGCTAGCTACTAAGCAGCAGGAACCGCAGCTTGAGTGGTCAAACCCACTGCTTCGGCATACTTTAGGTAGGTTTCAACGGAAGCAATTACAACCCGTGCTTCGATTGCCAACAGTTCGATTCCTACTAGGGAAACGCGAACCCAAGCATCAATGACAATACCTTTGTCGAGGATGCGATCAATTACTTCAGCTAAGCTAGAGGAGGAGTTTACTTTTTCAACAGCCATGATGATTTCCTAAGTGTATTAGTTGGTAAATTTCTGGGGCTTGACACGCCGCAGCCTTCTCATAGCAAGGGTTTGGCGAGGCTGTGGGTACAAGGCTAGAATAAGTATTTAAGGTATTAAAAAGGCCAGCATAAACACGGAAAATCTGCCTCAGCAATTTTTGCTGTTGAGAGAAGTACTGAGGACAGTGCGTGAAGCTCGGAAAAGCTTTTGCAATGAATTGATTCAGGGATGCGATCGCTCCCACCTCAAAAATAAGCAGCACTTCATCATTAAAATGCTGCCTATAGGAACCTGCTTTCTTTGGGAAACTGCGCTCCATGCACCTGAGGGCTTAGGGGAAAGGGATATGGAGCTAGCGAAAAGAGTTATGGGGTTTGTCTTTGGGCAGCGAGAGCTTGATAAGCAGAGGCAAACTCATCGTTACTAATCCGAATTTGGGTAGGATCAGCAAGTTCTGTGGCTCGGTAATGGCGAATGGCTTCTAAAGCGGCTTGATTGCTCAGTAGGGCTAAATCTGCACCGTTCCAGCCTTCCGTTTGTGCAGCCCAAGATGCTAGGTCTACGCCTTTTAAGGGTCGATCTTGATTATGTACTTGCAGAATGGCGAGGCGACTGGCTTGATCCGGTAGATCGACTTTGAGTTGTAAATCTAAGCGTCCCGCTCGTAGGAGGGCGGGGTCGAGGGCCTCGGGGCGATTGGTCGCTCCAATCAGTAACACGTTTGGGCAGCCTTGCAAACCATCTAGTTCCGTCAGCAGTTGACCGACGACGCGATCGCTAACCCCGGAGTCTCCATTAAAGCGGCCTCTTGCGGGGGCTAGTGTGTCAATTTCATCCACAAACACCACACAAGGAGCCGCTTGACGCGCTTTACCAAATAATTCCCGTACGGCTTGTTCGGCCGCACCTACCCAACGGCTCAGCAGCTCTGGGCCATTAACAGCGATGAAGTTGGCTCTGGCTTGAGAAGCTACGGCTTTAGCAAGAAGAGTTTTACCTGTACCTGGTGGTCCCCAAAGCAGAATGCCACGGGGCGCTTTGGCTCCTGTTTGTTGGTAGAGTTCTGGGTAAAGCAGTGCCCCTTCCACGGATTCTTGCAGCGTTTGCTTGAGGTCGTCCAAGCCGCCAATGTCATCCCAAGCTACGTCCGGTGACTCAATCTCTACTGAGCGTAGAACGGCGGGTTTGACTTCTTTGATGGCTTGCAAAAAGTCCTGCTGCGTCAGGGTCATTTCTTCGGGCAGGGGTTCATCCAAAGAAGGCACCAAGCGGCGTAAGGCACTGTAAGCAGCTTTTTGGCAAAGGGCTTTGAGGTCTGCGCCCACTAGGCCAACTGCTAAGTCAGCGATCGCATCTAAATTAACCGAATTCTCTAAGGGCATGGACTGGGTGAGAATCTGCAAAATCTCCAATCTGCCATCGCGATCGGGCACTCGGAATTGGACTTCGCGATCGAAGCGACCGGGACGGCGTAGCGCTGGGTCAAGATGATCGGGGCGGTTGGTAGCCGCGAGGACAATCACACCTTCGGCTTTGGCGAAGCCATCCATGAGGCCCAACAGTTGCGCGACCAGACGCTTTTCTACTTCCCCTTCGACCTTGCTGCGATCGGGAGCAAGGCTATCAATTTCGTCAATAAATACCAAGCAAGGGGCTGATTTGGCGGCTTTTTCAAAAATGGCTCGCAATCGACCTTCGGCTTCCCCGTAGTATTTGCCCATGACTTCCGGTCCAACAATCGCAATGTAGTTGACTCCTAAGCCCTCGGCTAAGGCGCGGGCAGTTAGAGTCTTGCCCGTTCCGGGTGGCCCTACTAACAAAACTCCCTTGGTAGGTTCTAATCCTAGACGCTGTAACAATTCTGGGCGCTTGAGGGGAATTTCTACTAGTTCGCGCAATTCCTTGAGGACAGGTGCTAAGCCGCCCACGGTTTGTAGCGGTGGAGCTTTGGGCTCGCGGGTCGGTGGCGTGACGGTGACTTCGGGGGGTGGGGCAGATGTTGCATCAGCGCTAGGAGAAGTGACAGGCCCACGACGCACACCCATACCTGAGGGGATGTTTCCTTGTCGGGGAATACTACTTAAACTGCGGGAGCGAAACTGAATATCTGTTTTGATTTCTCCCTGTTCCGCCTTTTCTTCCAGGGCTTTGGCGAGTTCTATCAGTTGCTCGAACCCTTTGAATAAGTTGTCCATGCTTGTGCTGCCAGTTGGGTGATGCCAGTGAGGTGATGCGAGATAGCGATCGGTTCCAGGCCCATTGATTCAGGTGTAACAATCTTTACGAGCCTATGCATCAGTATGATTCCCTGCAACTCGCTCTCTTTAGCGGCAAAGGGGGTGTCGGTAAAACCACGCTTTCTTGCAGTTTCGCTCGCCGCTGGGCCAAACAGTTTCCTGACCAACAAATCCTTTTAGTTTCCACTGATCCAGCTCATTCCTTAGGCGATGTGCTGCAAGTAGAAACCAGTAATACATCCCGTGCCTTAGCCGATTTACCCAACTTACAAGTGCGATCGCTAGATGCCGCTGCCCTCCTGCAAAACTTCAAAGCTCGGTATGGTCGAGTCTTGGAGCTTCTGGTAGAGCGGGGTAGTTTTGTCCAGGGAGAAGATTTATCTCCCGTTTGGAACCTAAGCTGGCCTGGACTGGATGAGTTGATGGGCATTCTGGAAATCCAACGCCTCTTGCGAGAAGGTGAAGCCGATCGCGTGGTGGTGGATATGGCACCTAGCGGCCATACGATTAACTTGTTTAAGTTGATGGATTTCTTGGACGAGTTGCTGGCAGCCCTAGAACTGTTTCAAGAAAAGCATCGAGTTCTCAGCCAAAGTTTTACCGGACGCTACACCGCCGATGATGCCGATGCTTTTCTCCATGAGATGAAGGCAGAGCTATTGGCTGGGCGACAGCTTTTGCAAAACCCTGACTGCACCACTTGTTTGGTAGTGGCGATCGCGGAACCCATGAGCTTTTTGGAAACCCAGCGGTTTCTAGAGGCACTGAACCAACTGCAAATTCCCCTGGGTGGATTGCTGGTGAATCACATTCTCACGCCGCTTGAGGATGGCGATCGCTACTGTGAGCAGCAGGAAATTTTAGGGAAGTTTCAAACTCTGAGTGCTCAGCCGATTTTCACCGTGCCTCAGCAACTCGGGGAACCTGTCGGCTCAGCCCCGCTCGATTATCTGGTGGCTCAGATCACGCCTTTGGAAGTTGTGGTTTCCACTCCGCCCGTGGTGGTGCCATGGCCTACCAAAGTTTCTCCTAGTTTCGAGGATTTTATAGCGGCAGGTCGGCAACTTTTACTCGTTGGGGGCAAAGGAGGAGTGGGCAAAACCACCGTTGCTGCCGCGATCGCTTGGGGTATGGCTGAACGACATCCCGATTGCCAAGTGCGGGTGATTTCCATAGACCCCGCTCATTCTTTAGGAGATGCTTTTGGGCAACCGTTAGGACACCAACCGACGGCATTAGCTTCCAACTTAACTGGACAAGAGATTGATGCCAGCCAAGTTTTAAATCAGTTCCGAGAGGAATACCTGTGGGAACTGGCGGAGATGATGAGTGGAGATAGTGCCGAGGGCGATCGCACGTTGAGTATTGCCTACGGCCCCGAAGCATGGCGACGGATTGCGGCTCAGGCTCTACCTGGGATTGACGAGATGTTGTCGCTAATCACAGTGATCGATTTGCTGGAGCGGCAAGAACAAGATTTGATTATTTTGGATACGGCTCCGACCGGACATTTGCTCCGCTTTTTAGAAATGCCTGCGGCTCTCGGCGATTGGCTAGCCTGGATTTTTAAGCTGTGGATCAAGTATCAAGATGTGTTAGGGCGAACTGAGTTTATGGGTCGTCTGCGATCGCTGCGGCAACGGGTGATGCAAGCACAAAAACGGCTCCAAGACCCGAAATATACCGAGTTTATTTTGGTATTACAAGCGCAATCGGCCATTGTGGCGGAGGGCCAGCGTTTAGCTCAGTCCTTGGCGGAGATGGGGGTGCCTCAACGCTACGTGGTTCACAACCGTTTTGCACCAGAACTCCAACTGCCTGCGGATGCTTTACCTCAGCACACCACCATTTATCTGCCAGTCTTGCCTCGCTCGGTTACTCCCCTGACGAGGATTCAAGGTGCGGCGGAGTTATTGTTCTAAAGCCCAAGCTAGACAAAATGATAGGGAGGGAGCGCTTCGCTGAGAGTCAGTTCCCAGTGGGGACAGTGGATTTGCCAAGTTTGCAAGTGTTCGTAAAGTTGGGGGCCTTCCTGGGCGCTTACCAACAGATACACTCGTTGACTGCCATCTTGAGCTTCACCCAAGACTGGACCCGGATAGATTTGGGCGATCGCTTGCACTAAAGTTTGCCACTCAGCCGTCTGTTGCTGTTGCTGCTCATACTGACTTTGAAAACGACGTTTTTTGGCTAAAAAATATTCTCGCCCCTGAGCCTCTGTGGGCAAGGTGGCTTCGATCTCTAAAACTAAGGGGATTAACTTTAGGGTATATTCAGCTTTGCCAGTCACCCTTGCTAACTTCTCCAGATATTCCTGGCTGTGGGTTTGCAGATGGGCTAGCAATCCTTCTGTAGACAAAAACCGAGTGCCAAACCGCAGGGGCAGTAAAGCGGTCTGCTCAAACAATTCTCGAATCACGCGATCGTGGGTCAACACTGCTTGGACTAACTGAGCATCATGTTCTTGCAGCGTTTCAAAAGCCAGCTCAGGTTCGATTAGGGCAGAGAGGCGATCGCAAGTCACTAGCTCCAAAGCACTCACAATTCCAGACGGTAGCTCGATGGCACTTGTGGGTGTGTTGAGGAAAGCATAGGTGTACATCGGCATCTAGGCGAGCTTGAAGCAGCCAGGTTACTTCAGGCAGGACGTGGTGAACAAAGGCGGCATTTTCCTGCTTTATTTATCCACTTTAAGCCCCTAGGTGACGGAATCTGAAATCAGCTCAAGACCAATTTTGAGTTGCAGGCGTCCAGCAGACCAAGCATCGCTTACAGGTGGTTGTAGGGCGATGGGAGTGCCCTGCAATAGCTGTTGCAGGAGTGGTGTATTAGCCTCCATCGGCTGAAGTAGTTGGGCGAGGAATGTAGCTACGGGTTGTAATTCTTTTCCACCTGCGCCGGAAGTAACTCGAATTAAGGTTTGGGCCACCAGAGCATTGGGCATGGCTTTGAGTACTTGTCCAGTTGACAGATCGAATAGCCAGTTTAGGTGGGGAGCGCTAATTTCGAGTACGGCAAACAATCGTAGAGTCCCCGTCAGCCAAAGCTCATTAGGTTGCAGTACCTCCGCTGGTATGCCGCCTACAAGGTGCATTGTCTGATAAGCGCTGCTGGTGAGCTGCCACAGCAATTGAGGGAGCCAGCTATCCACACAAATTTCTGGCTGAAGCGGCCCATCCGGTGTTAGCTCAGTGGCATTAGGTATTTCCTTCGCGATCGCCTCAGCAGTTGCCACAATGCTGGGCAGCAGTACGCCAGAGAGATCAGTAGACGCTGGATCGGCTTCAGGCGCAGCAGTTGCGTGAGCAATCGCGACACTCAAAGGCTGTAATTGAGTTTGGAAGTAGGGTTGGGCGATCGTTGGCTCGGTTAGCTTGACTTTTAAGGCTGTCCCAAATGCTGATATTCCGTTGGGGGCTGTGAGATCCGTGAGGGTTGTGCTCTCGGTAAATTCAAACGCAAACTGCAACTGTAAAGTGCCAGACTGCCAAGCTTGTCCAGATTGGAGGCAATCGACTGCGGTAGGCTCAGTAAACCGTTGCATTTCTGGCGTCACGGTCTGCATTTGCTGGAGCAACTGCTGGGTAAAGCGCTGTGCCCAAGTGGGTTGATTGCAGAAATTTTCGCCCTCAGTCTGAATCAGGGCTTGATGAGTTAGGTTGTTGGCAGGTGGCTGATTGGTGGCTAAATCTAACGCCCATTCTTCATGGGGCAACTTCAGCGTTAGCAGGGCCACAAGACGTAAAGCTCCCGTTTGCCAACCTTGACCAGGCTGAAACACTTTTGCCTCAACGCCACAGAGCAAGCGCATTAAGTCGTAGGAGCTTTTGGCAATGTACCAAAGACACTGCGGAATTAAGTCTTCAATCAAGCAATAGTCTGGTATGGTCGCAGTTGCAGGAGACACCACTGGCACAGAATCTGAACCCAGAGAGCTGGTTTGCAGCGCTTCCAAGACTTCGTAGGCTTCTTCTGTAACGTAAGGAATTAAGTTTTCAATCGTTGGCTCTAAGTCGCTCGGCCAGCCACTCTGGGGCGATCGCAACTTGGCGACAATTGCCACCAACCGCTGCATCGCTTCTAAAACGGGCTGAGCAACTGGCTGAGCTAAGACTAGTGGCTGCGAGTTGCCCTCAATGGCGGTTGGCTCACTCAACTTCAAAACCGTTTTGGCGATCGCGGCAAAGTCAAATACGGGGTCAAACTCCTCGGTTTCAGCCACCAACTCTCCTAGGCACTCGATTGCCTCAGGAGCTAGCATCGGTACCACTAGAGAAGATTGAGGTTGGGTCATGGCTATCTCTGCTGGAAAATCTAGAGGTTGAAGTGGCGCTGGAATCGCGGATCGAGATAATGCTGTTTCTGATGATTGCAAGGCAGACAGAGCGTTTGCAGGTTGCTAATGTCGTTAGACCCACCTCGCGCCAGTGGAATAATGTGGTCAATACTGAGATGCACCTCTAATTGAGTCTGCCCACAGCTTCGGCATTGATAGCGATCGCGCTCAAACACATATTTCCGAACTTCTGGCGGAATCCGAATGCGAGGAGTTTTGCTCATAATGTTGTGCTTACGGCTGGTTGCTCACGAATGGTCCTGCCAAACATCGTTAGGAATCGCCTGACGAATATCATCCAGGGGTGACTTCATTTCATCGGGAAGAAATTCCAAACTGACTCTGATTTTGCCTTTACGCCAACCTTGACCATCAAACTTTAAGGCTTCACATTCCATGCCTTCAGCAAAGACACTAATTGCTTGATCGGAAGGTAAAGATTTCTCGGCGATCGCTTCGATAAATTCAATCGCTCTGAGAGTCCGTGGCAATTCTAAATAGTCCGAAATGTCCTCGGAGTCAATAGAAAGGACTTCGTCATATTTCAAGGCTTGAAATTTGTTTTTCTCGCTATTTTCCATGAGTTAATCGCGATCGCCTTTTTCTGAAATTTGTTGACGAATATCATCAAGCGGTGATTCTACTTCATCAGGACAGAAAGCCAAGCTAATTTTGACTTTACCCTTTCGCCAACCTTTAGAAGGGCTTAAAACCCCACAACTAATACCTTGATTCAACCATCCTTCAGTTTCATCAGAATATAAATAATCTCGTTGCAAAAGCTCAAGAAACTCACCAGCCTTAAAAGTCGTATGAGAGACTACTATTTGGTCAGCTTCTTCTACAGAAATTACTTCAGTATCAGACAAGACTTGGAATTGATTATTCATTCTTTTCTGTTCCTAGATTCCTTTATGTAAATTAGTGAGATTGCATCTGGCGAATATTATCCAGGGACGATTTTACTTGCTCATTTAATAAATCAATGCCTTCAGTTACTTCTTCTGCTTCATCAGGACAGAACTCAACTGCTATCCTAATTCTAAGCTTTCCTTTTTTCCATCCTTTAGCATCAGTTCGCAAGATTTCACAATCTATTCCTTTGCTAAACCAATCTCGCCAACTTCCTGGTATACCTCCTTTAGGGTTTAAGGCTGTGGAAAAAGCTTGATAACCAGGGTGCGGAAATGTTTCTTGAATCTTTGACAAGAATTCTTCTACCTTAAACATAGAACTAGAAAACATTAGGGCAGCATCTTTATCAAGAGATTGAGTATTAAGCTCCCGAAAATCATTACTCATGGATATTTCTGTGTTAGATGGATATTGAGAAGAAGATAGTTTTTGTCGTGTGCACATTATTCAGCTTGCAGCAACTATTCATTAATCATTTGACGAATATCATCCAGGGGTGATTCTGTCTGATCATTTTCTGGTTCATCAGGACAAAATTCTAAATCTACTTTCACTCTGATTCGAATTGTCCCCTTCTGCCAGCCTTGAGGCCCAGGTCTGAGAACTTCACAATTTCCTCCTTCACTAAACCACCATTCATTGGATTCCTCGCGATAAGCATCGCTAAAACTTCGGGTATCAATTGGGACATTCTGTTGGGCCAAAGCTTCATATAGGTAGGGGCCAACATATCTTGAATTAAATGCATTTTTGAGGGCTTCTGTTAACTGCTCCACCTTAAACAACCGAGAATCAAAAGAAACAATATCCTTGCTGTCAAAATCATTTAGGCTGTATCGATTACTTATATCTTCCATTGGAATTTTAGTTTTCCTCAGCGATCGCTTGCCGAATATCATCAAGTGGTGATTCTGTGGCTTCAGACTCATCAGGATGAAATTCTATGCTGACTTTGATTTTAATTTTCCCTTTTCTCCAGGCTTTATCACCAAGCTCCAAAACCTCGCAATCTATACCATTCCCAAACCAGTCTTTCGTAAATATCTTTAATTCATTCTGAGATGATTTTTGTGATATATTTTCACGTGTTAATAAGACTTTTAACGCTTCTCTAAATCTACCTGCTTTATGTAAAATAGAGCCAAATGCGACTACGCTTTCATCACTGAAGCTAAACGAAAAATTATGGTTTTCCATGCAGTTTATTGCTCCTAAAAGTTCCTAGAAGAGATCACCTAAAAAGTATTTAAGACCCCGCACTGGCCCCCTCAGTCCCCCAGTATTGGGGGAAGCTAAGAGTCCAGTTCTCTACTTAGGGAAGGCTAAGAATCTAGTTCTCCCAAAATTTGAGGGCTAGGGGAGCCTTTTACACCTAAGCCAAATTAGCGTTGGTCTCAGTCACATTAGTTTGAGTCCCATTACTTGAACCGAAATCAAAAGTTTCTGAGTTGTAAGCAGAAGGAACCGTTTGATCGAAGTCAGGGGTAGAGATAAAGGGAAGTTGGCGATCGCGTAATTGCATCGCTTGTAAACAGCTATTGATTGCTTCAACGGCTTGGTTATAAGTCGCAATATTGTGATCAACTTCTGTGAGAAGACGTTGATTGCGGAGGATTTTTTCTTCCGCTTCTTTCTCCAGTGTTTGCTCCAAATAAGCGCGAGCATGGTCATATTGCTGGAAAATTGCATCCGCTTGTTGCTCCGCCATTGGCAACAGGTGAGTTTTCAGCGTTTGGTTGAGAGTTTGGCGGAAATTGCGGCGAATTGTGGCTGATACTTTGGGTTCAAAATCCAACTTCAGCAACTGACGAATCGCAGGTTCCGCCTCAGCCATACTTTCGCAGTCATACCCTTGAGACGTTTGCTGCAAGGTTTGGCGCAACTGGAAGAAGAACGGCGAATCACCAAAAAACTGCGGCGTTTCGCGCACATAGCGATCGCACTCAATCCGAGCTTGGTTCGCGATCGCGTGTCGGACTTGGGCTTCTAGGTGCTTCAGTTGGGCCTCGATGCCGCCATCATTGCCCAATAAGCGGTAAAGCTTGCGGTAGTAGTCTGACTTGCGAACCTGCTCCGTTAAGTATTGGAAAAAGGCAACAACCACCGCTTGAGATGCCTCGACTAAAACGGTTTCTAGCTCATTCGCCAAGTAATAGAACGCTTCTACTAAAATCGCCATCAGAGGCGCTGTAGCATTGCGGGGATGGCTGAGCGTGGCGCGACTGTAAGCATCCGCCACAGAGAACGTATTCAGCAACTCATCTAAACGGCTGACCATGCGGGCTTTCAGCCTGATGAACGCTGCCTCGAACATAGCGTTGGTCACATCTCCGGCGATCGCATTCACTTCCTGGGCGATCGCTTGACAGAAGTCCGCTCCTATTTGCTTCAGCTCATGTCCTAGATGCTCCAGTTCACGAGCTTTCATCGCGTCGATCGCGCGGGGTTGGCTGTCTAACTCCCGCCGAGCTGCGAGATAGTGATTGCGGAGATTAATACAGAGCGGTTGCAAATCATCGGCTAGGTTAGCGAACAGTTGCGGGCGCTTTTCTTCGGTGAGGTAGCGGGTGATCGCTGTGCGGAATTCCTCAATGCCGCTGTCTTGAATCAACTGCTCCACCAGAGGCGCGCCCGACTCTTGCAGAATCCGCACGTAGTTTTCGTTGGGTGTTTCGTAGCTGTTGACCGAAATGCGGAAGCGACTGGAGGCCAACTTGCCAGAGTTGGCACAGTAACGGTTGAATTCATTCACAAACTGCGGCGTTTCTTCCTGCCCATCCAAGCCCTTGATGCTCTCCGCAAAGACAGAATCGAGGCCAAAGCGATCGCCGACTCTAGTTTGCTTAATCTGGCTACCATAAAAGCCCAGCAAACCGCTGGTTTTGTAGACTCTGCTTGAATCTTGGAATTGGGCATACACCAAATCATCCAGCCGTTGCCGCAGTTGGCTGTTGTACCAAGTTTCGTCAATGCGGTTGAACACATAGAAGACGCGATCGCGAATGCCGATGTTACTCCGCATCTTCTCTAGCAGTTCGGTTTCTTCGGTGGTCATGTCTCCCGCTGCCGCAGGTTTCAGGACACAAACCACGGCTGACGTATCGGAGTCTTCAATTTTGCGGTAAGTCAGCTCGGCATCTTTTTTCACCGGAGCATCAATTCCAGGCATGTCCACCAGCACGTTGCCATCTTGCAACAGGGGGTGATGGCAGTAGTATTCGATCCGCCTCAGAACCGAGCTATTGCTACCCCGGCGAGCAAAACTGGCGGCTTCCTTGAGGCTGGAGAAGTTGAACTGCTCCATTGAGTAGGTGGCGTGGTTGGTGGGGTGCAGGCGATCGCGGTTAGCGGCAAATCCTTCTAGCAGCAAAACCAGCGCCTTGGCTTGCTTGGCCCGCTCTGACTTACTCTCGCCACCTTCCTGCTGAATAATTGCCTGACAGCCTTGGTGCAGCAGACCCATTACTTCCGGCTGATCAATAGCGATCGCTGCCGTTAGCCCTAAGCGTTGGCAGAGTGCCTGAGCCTGCTCCCGAATCTCGGCTTCACTGAGAAACGTGAGCACCACTCGCTCCTGATCTGGCTCGGCATATTCGACATAGCACTCGGTTCCGGTGGCGTGGCCTTCAGCGCTGTAGAGCAACTCGCGTTCTAGCAGGGCGTTGATCAACATCGACTTCCCGGCACTAAACGCCCCCGCAAACACGATCTGGAATTTAGGAGCGATCGCTTTTTTCAGGGACGATTGAATGACGGTGATATCTTGCTGGGTACGGAGCGACGGTTCGTGGTGCAACAGTTGCAGCAGAGAATCAACCTGATCTGGCAGGCTCTGACACTGGAGGGGCATTTGAGTCATGGTGGCAAGTACTGGAGAGGGAATTGCTGTGAACGCGGACTAGTTCTAAACTCAACCCCCAGAGTTCCCATTCCTTGCCGAGCAGACGCAGGATAACCCTGCATTTCGGGCGGTTATCCGTCTCTTAGTAACCAAGAAAATCAAGACCGCCGGACGGAGTTAGTCCAGCTTCATAGCTCCCAAATAGCCCTGTAAATAAGGCGAAAACACCTCATAGATCAGCGTTAGCGGCTGTCCATGATGCCAGAACAAATAGTGACGTCCCCAAAAAGGCCCAGTTTGCTCAAACGCAGACTCTAAAACTGCAGAATGACCGTAATAAACTCCTTGCACATCCCGATATAACTCAGTGCGTAAGCGGGCCAAACTCGCCCAAATCGGCAGTGAGCGATTTTGCAGATACTCGTCTACATGGCTCGCCTCCCACCAAGAAGCCGCATAGGCCAGTCTTTGCCCGGAAGCTGTGCGCAACCAAACTTGTCTCCTTAAACGGGGTCCTGGAATCAGTTGGATTTGAGCGGGCGCTCCATCTGAGTCCATACCAATCAAGGACATATCAATCACATCTACTTCAGTAGGCTCACCCGTTAGCAACTGTAGATGTTTGGTCGGAGAACCGTCTCCCAACAAAAGCATCTGCCAAGCAGGAGCTAACTGAGCATGCGGCAATCCTTGTTGAATGCCCACGCCCTCATCCTGCCAGAGAGGATCTAAAGCGTACCAGGGCGCTGGTAGAGTAATGCTTTTGTTAGGTTTAATAGTGGAAGTCAAAGCTCTTTACAAATCTTTTCATTCTTCCTCCGATCATAAACAGGAAATGCTTAGGAGGCAAAGAATCAAGAAATAGAGAGCTGAAACTCCAAAACACAGAATGGTTAAATATGCGGATGGCGAGACTCGAACTCGCAAGGCGTGAGCCACACGCCCCTCAAGCGTGCGTGTCTACCAATTCCACCACATCCGCGTGGTTTTAGAGGCTGCCAAGGTGCAAATGCCCTTGATTTCCTCCGGTTACCTAGAATAGCTCATAAACTGACTTTTGGATCAAAATTTTGAAGAACTCTGAAATATTTTCTTCAGAGGCGATCGCAACCTAATACAGATCAAGGAAATGCAACTCTATCTTGAAGTTCTAGGCGCACTTCGCTTTAGTTAAGCTACCCCAGCGTGATACGATCAGTTTCCGGTCTGAGGTTTTCGTGTAAGTTCCTGGGTTTGGTTTCGCCGTCAAGGTGTCTTCCAGAGCGCCTCAGAAAGCTTTATTTTACTCATTTATTGACCTTAAAGCTGGAAGATGCTTTTTTCAAAAATTCTGATTGCAAATCGAGGGGAAATCGCCCTCCGCATTCTCCGGACTTGTGAAGAAATGGGGATTGCGACAGTTGCGGTTCACTCTACGGTTGATCGCCATGCGCTCCATGTGCAGTTAGCAGATGAAGCTGTTTGCATTGGCGAACCACCCAGTGGCAAAAGTTACCTAAACATCCCCAATATCATTGCGGCAGCTTTGACTCGAAATGCCACCGCCATCCACCCAGGCTATGGCTTTTTAGCAGAGAACGCCCGCTTTGCTGAGATCTGCGCGGATCATCAAATTGCCTTCATTGGGCCTTCACCCGAAGCGATTCGTTTGATGGGCGACAAATCTACTGCTAAGGAGACGGCTCAGCGCGCTGGTGTGCCTACGGTTCCGGGTAGCGATGGGCTGCTGACAGATGACCAAGAAGCCTTAGCGATCGCTCGCAAAATTGGCTATCCCGTCATGATCAAGGCGACTGCCGGAGGTGGCGGTCGGGGGATGCGACTAGTCCCTGAGGAAAGCGAGCTGAACAAACTGTTCATGGCTGCCCAAGGTGAAGCCGAGGCAGCCTTCGGTAACGGTGGAGTTTATCTAGAGAAATTTATTGAGCGACCCCGCCATATTGAATTTCAAATTTTGGCTGATAGTTACGGCAATGTCATCCATTTAGGCGAGCGCGACTGTTCCATTCAGCGCCGACACCAAAAGCTGTTAGAAGAAGCACCAAGTCCTGCCCTGAGCCAAGAACTCCGCGAGAAGATGGGAGCGGCAGCGGTTCGGGTAGCTCAATCGATTAATTACGTGGGAGCGGGTACGGTTGAATTTCTCCTGGATCAAACAGGGAATTTCTACTTCATGGAAATGAATACCCGCATTCAGGTAGAGCATCCAGTTACAGAGATGATTACTGGACTCGATTTGATTGCGGAGCAAATTCGCATCGCTCAGGGGGAAAAACTCAGACTGACCCAAGAGCAGGTGGTACTCAAAGGTCATGCGATCGAATGTCGGGTAAACGCAGAAGATCCAGACTTTAACTTCCGCCCTAGCCCAGGTCGCATCAGTGGTTACTTGCCACCAGGGGGACCCGGAGTGCGGATGGACTCGCATGTGTATACAGACTATGACATTCCGCCCTACTACGACTCCTTGATTGGCAAGTTGATTGTTTGGGCACCCGATCGCCCCGCTGCCATTAGACGCATGAAACGGGCATTACGGGAGTGTGCCGTGACAGGCCTGCCCACTACCATCGGCTTCCATCAGCGAATTTTGGAAACCCCAGAGTTTAACCGAGGCGAGGTTTACACCAACTTTGTACTTGATGTAATGCAAAACTCGAAGTAATGGATACCCCCACTCCATACGCTCAATCCCTTGGGTCGTTTCTCAGATAGAGCGGTTGACTATGCGAAGTCTCGACCAAGCTATTCTGGGGCAGCGATCGTTCTCTTTCCCAAGGGCTAGGTTTACAGAACTCCTAGTGCAGCATCATGGTCACGAGTCCTTGCTGGCCCAACAAGATTTCGCGCAGCAAGCTAAAAATTCCCACCCAAATAATCGGGGTAATATCTACTCCCCCAATCGGTGGCACGAGCTTTCTCAAAGGCAGCAAAAAAGGCTCGGTGGGCCAAGCCACTACATTGAAGGGAAACTGATTCAAATTAACTTGGGGATACCAAGTTAGAACAATCCGAAAGATAAATAAAAAGATCATCAACCCCAATAAAGGGCCAAGCGTCCAGGTGGCAAGTGCAGCAGAAGTCATAAGCGCGGAGTTGAGTAGAGGATTTTTAAGCTTTGTAACTAAATTCACTCCTTAATTCTACCTGTAGGTGGGCATGTCTGAGGCAGCGATCGCCCCCACCAGAGTGCTTCTAGCTGATCCAATTGCTTCTAGGCACATTCTTAAACTGCTCAGAGCAGAGTGCTAAAAGCGGCGCATGACTTCTCTAAGGTATGACAAACCATTACAATTATGAAAACTAACTCATGGTTGTAATCAAGGACGAGGACTCTCTATGACTCCTTCACTCGCTAATTTCTTATGGAGCCTGGTTTGGGGTGCTGCCATCGTAGTCATTCCCGCGACCGTAGGGCTGATCGTCATCAGTCAGAAAGATAAAATTCAGCGCTCTTAGTTGGCTGAACTAATTTGTAAAGCTAAGATTTCAAGCATTTTTTGAAACTTCCCTCACACTGCTTCAGCAGTTCAAGCTAGCCTATTTCAACCTCAGCCTTGTTAGAGGCAACTTTAAGTTGTCTGACGTTAACAGACTGAGGTTTTTTTATGCTCAGCTATGGATTACCTTAGAGATAACTAGTGCAATCTGGTGCGACATCGCACCCAATCTAGAATCAAGACAAGTTCGCTACCCTACGAGTGTTAGCCCTCAGCGATCGCTGGCAAGCCAAAATCAGCTTACCTAGCATAGGGCGGAGGTTTTTAGCAAGACTCGCTAACATAGGACTGACTTAGGAGAAAGGCAATGGTAAACGTCGGACTTAGCTGGAGCAGCATGGTGGGCATTGCTCTTGCTATCGCTGGAGCAGCGCTTTATTTTCTGCGCTCAGTACGTCCAGGTCTAGCCCGCGATCATGATATTTTCTTTGCCGCCGTGGGGCTCCTTTGCGGTGGTATTCTCTTTTTCCAGGGCTGGCGACAAGACCCAATTCTACAATTTGGTCAGTTTCTATTAGCCGGGACAACCATTTTCTTTGCTGTAGAGAGCATTCGGTTACGGGGTGTTGCGACTGAGCAAGCGAAACGCAGTACTCCGATTGTGGATGATGAGCGACCCGTGAGTCGGGTATATCAAGCTGAGTTGGATGACGTAACGCAATTCGACGAAGAGTGGGCCAATCGGCGGCGCATTCGCGGCTCCAGAGACAGCTATGCGACCCGTGAAGATGAGTACGAAGATGATTTGCCTCGTCGTCAACCCATTCGTCCTAGCCGAGATGAGAGGCTAGGTCCCGGAGAGCGTTCCCGAAGACCTCGCCCTCGTCCAGAAAGCCGACCCGTTGAAGACAGCGACATTTCAGACGCTTCAGTGGATTTGGACGATCGCCCTGCTAGAAGGCCAACGCGCCCCAACAGTAACGGCTCCTCTCGTCCTGCCAATCGGGATACCAATGGGGGTCCAAAAACTCGTAGACCTCGTCCTCCGCAAAATTCGGGTGCTTCAAGACGCTCGAACGTAGACGCGGAGCCGAGCGATTATGTAGATTACCAACCCATTAACTTTCCAGATGATGAAGGAGATAACTCCTCCAACTTCGATTAAGCAACAGGGTTTTGCATTCCTGAATTAAATCTAATCAACCAGCCCTGAAGCGGGAGCCGTCACCATACTGCTCCCGCTTCACGCTATTTTGGTTACTACTGAACATTTTTAAGCGTTTCTTCAGGAGGAAGTAGCGGTGCCATTTGAGCGGCGATCGACAGGGGCAGCCAAGCCATATTGGGCAGTACCTTGGCTGGCTCAGCTGAGTGAGCGCAACCCCCTGACCATGTCTCGCTGGGTACTGCTATGGATGACAGTAGGTGCGGCTGGGGGTCTCTTTGCGGCACTCTACTGGAATGTTTTAGAACTCTTGACCCATGCCCTAGAGGTCTTCACAGGTCCCGTGCTTCTATTGATCATGCCTCTGGCGGGTTTGCTCATTGGTTTGGTGATTTACTGGCTAGGCAATCCAGGTGAAATTGCTGTGATTGTGGACAATATTCACTTTCAAGGCGGACGCCTAGATATGCGCCGTAATCCTGCCATGATTTTGTCTTCTCTCTTAAGCATTGCCAGCGGGGGAAGTGCGGGTCCAGAGGCTCCGCTAGTGCAAGTAACTGGGTCAGTCGGGACGTGGCTGGGCGATCGCTGGCAGCTACAAGGCGAAAACCTCCGCACCATGAGCTTAGTTGGCATGGCCTCTGGCTTTACTGCTTTATTCGGTGCGCCTTTGGGTGGTGCCATGTTTGCCCTAGAAATCTTGCACCATCAGCACGTAGCGGAGTATTACGAAGCGGTTTTACCAGCGATCGTGGCTAGTTGCGCTAGCTACATTGTGTTCGCCGGGATCACCCATTTAGGCTTGGCCCCAACTTGGGAGTTTCCCCAGTACAACCTGGACCAAATTGACGATTTTGCTTTAGCTATTTTGTATGGCGCTATTGGCGCAGCAGCAGGATGGCTGCTAATCACCATTTTTCGGCTGTGTGACCAGTTCTTTGCCCACTTAGGAGGACCGATTTACGTCCGCACGACCATTGCAGGTTTGGGACTGGGTGCGATCGCTACTTTGTTTCCCCTCACCCGATTCTTTGGCCACCACGAACTCAGTGTCGTCATCACCACTGAATTCACCGCGACAGCCCTCTTGGCCTTAGCCTGCGCCAAGATGGCCGCTATTAGCATTACAGTCACAGGAGGCTGGCGGGGCGGATTCATTATCCCTATTTTCTTTACGGGTACCTGTATTGGCAAAGCGATCGCCTTGTTAGTTCCAGGTGTCAATCCAGTTCTAGCCATGATTTGTACGATGGCAGGCATGAATGCAGCTGTCACTCGCACCCCGGTCAGTACTGCGATCTTGTTGGCAAAATTAACCGGAGTTAGTACCTTGACCCCGGTGTTATTTGCTAGTCTAATCGGCTTTTTCTTAGCTCCTAAGGTTCCTTTGATTGCCTCACAACTCAAAACCAATCGTGAGGAGTTAGCTCATCCCTAAGCGGTTCCTCAGAGCAGCCAGAGGTAAGCGAGCCCCGCTCATCGCAAGCCCAACCAAGTCCAAAAATCTTGATGCGTAAAGAATTCCAAAATTAGTAAGGCGACAAAGCCGATCATGGCAAATCGCCCGTTGATTTGCTCCGCATAGAAGGTCCAACCGAAGGCAGGCTCAAAACGGTTGTCAGCGTCTAGGGTGGCTTGGGGGGCCGTAGGCTGGGGGGGAGTAGAAGTTGTTTCGTTCATAGCAAGAATGTGATGAATCAGCAGATTAGGGCTGGGAATTAGCCTGCTTTGACTCTACCGCTAAATTTTGCACTGACTCAATCAGCGATCGCACTTGGGGAGCCCCAGCAGAAGCATGGAACGTAAAGGGAAACTTGCCTCGCTGCACCATCCGTAAACCCAGTTTCCCCATCGTGACTAAACCTTGGAGATCCCGGAAGGAGTTGGTTACGACCCGCAGACCAAATTGGCGCTCATCTACCCAGCCTCCTTGCTTCACCAAATCAACCAAGGTGCGACGGTGCCGAATCGGGCGGCTATCCTCTACAGAAGGGTTGGCTAGAATTTCTCGCTTAATGTTCCCAATCTGGTCCATTGGAGCCACGTCCATCGGGCAGACCGAGTTGCAGAAAAAGCAGCGAGTACAACCCCATACGCCTTGCGTCCCTTGGTTGTATTGGTCAAGGCGCGCTGCGGTTTGATCGTCGCGAGAGTCTGCCAGGGTGCGGTAAGCCTTGGCTAAGGCGTGGGGGCCGACAAAATCAGGATTGACGGTGCGGGCATTGCATTCGGAATAACAAGCGCCACAGAGAATGCAATTGCCCGTTTGGTCGAGGCGCGATCGCTCAGCCGGGGTTTGCAAAAACTCCCGTTCTGGAACTTGCCGAGCCGCAGTACTGACGTAGGGATCAACAGCTTTTAGGTTGCTCCAAAAGCTCTGCATATCGACCACTAAATCTTTCACCACAGGCATGTTGCCCATCGGCGCGATCGTAATTTCTGGCAAACTCTCAGCAGGCTGGGAGTTTAATGCTGCTGTACTGGCAATTTGTTGCAGTCGAGCTAATTCATGACCCACATTTTCTTTACAAGCCAATGCCGAACGGCCATTAATTCGCATTGAGCAACTGCCACAAATTGTATTACGACAGTTTTTCCGAAAAGCTAAACTACCGTCTTGCTCCCATTTGATGCGATTTAAGCAATCAAGAATTGTCATGCCAGGATCAACATCAAGAGTGTAAGTCTGCACCCAAGCTGGAGCATTTTGGCTCTGTCGGTCTACTTTAAAGAGAACTTGCATGCTTAAAACCGAAGCCTTGAAATTTGCAGGGTAAAGTAAGAAATCACTGAAATTTAGAGTTCGGGCAAGAAGATTTCCGCATGCTTCGTCACTTGCAGTTCACTACTTTGTTGATGAGTAGCTTTCCTGCCCTAACTCTAGTTTAATCCTGAACTTCTCTAACCTAGGCGACCCCAACAGTGCTTTACCAGCATCATGATCCGTAAAGTACCCTTACCTTTGCAATTTCTGCTTTAGGCGATGTGCATTCGACATTGCAAAGATGAAATTTTCCTGAGAAAACATAGTTTAGAAGTTTGTGACGAACTGTCCTTTCCTGCTAATTAGAGCGACTAGTGAGCCTTCCAGAGGAGAAGCAGGAGTCGGGATCATAACTTGTATAAACACTTCTCAGGTTGACAGCCCATTGAAATCGTGCATCCAATTATAAAATCTTCTAAAATACTCGTCATCAGAAATTTTGGCTGAGCAAAGGTTAAGCATTGACACAAAAATCTGTAAAGTGAACCTCCAAATATTAGTGATAAAACTAATTAGTAAAAGTCTTGTCAAAACATATAGATTAGAGGATATATTTTTTATAAAGCCACACACTGGCATTTCTTATTTACCCTCCTAGAGAGCAAAGGATATTTTGCAAAGTGATGACTGAAACTGAAACGCCAACAGCCCCATTGACGGGCAAAGCGCTACTGCAAAAAGTAAAAGAACTTTCTCACTTACCTCGGCGGGAAACGGCAAAGCGCTGCGGTTACTACACGGTCACAAAAAATGACCAGACTCGGGTTAATTTGACTGATTTCTATGATGCACTTCTGGCTGCTAGGGGTATTCCTTTAAGCCCTGAAGGTTCTAAGGATGGCCGTGGTAGAGAACCGACCTATCGCGTTAGTGTGCACAAAAATGGCCAAATTGTCATTGGTGCAACTTACACCCAGGCAATGGGATTAAAGCCAGGTGATGAGTTTGAAATCAAACTTGGTTACAAACACATTCATCTGATTCAGGTAGATGCCGATCGCAATGGTGGTAGGGCAGTCGATGATGAGGAGCTAGACGAGGAATAAATACTTCTTCTAGTTTGCTTCAGGCATGAAGACAATTAATAGAGCGATCGCGGGAGTTAACAGGTAAATTTCTGCTTAACCCTGTCTGAGGTGTCAATTAATCAATGACATGAAGCCACTCAGACCTGGGGTTGCGGATCGAGAAACGTCAGGATTGGTAGTGCACAAGTCATTAAATTTAAGATTTCTGCCAATCTGTTAGCTTCATGAGCTTAAAAAATACATCTTTTTAACGATGGATTGAGACATTTACCTGTCATGCCCTTGCTCCTCACTAACGCTGAACTCCCAAGTTCTATTGTTTCTCTTCGTCGTGCCCCTAGTTATGTTAGATCAAGCAACTCACCTGATGATTTCGTCTTTTATAGAAGCATCAGCAATCATTAAGGCAGTTGTTTTTTTTATCGTTTGGGTCGTGGTTTGGTTGCCCTTGGGAATTCCACTGGCGATCGCGCTCAAGTGGCAACCCCCTCAACCCATTACTCCCTCACAAAAATTACCTTTACTCGCTCCCCTTTATCTAATTGCCCCTCTAATTCTCTGGGGGTTTGCTCGAATTCAAGGAGTGCCTTTCTCAGGTTATGGCTTAACTAGAACGGCTGCTTTCTTCGGCTCTTTAGGATTAGGGCTGATTTTAGGTGTTTTAGGCTTAGCAGTTTTGTTTGGGTTCCAAGTAGCTTTAGGTTGGGTTCAGTGGCCGCTATCCTCTCAAATTTCACGACAAAATTCTGTTTCTGAAGCTGGCAAAACTAGCAGCTGGAGTTGGCGCATCTGGCTACCAACGCTGGTATTAGGAATTTGGGTGAGTGTGACTGAAGAATTGATTTTTCGAGGATTTCTTCTGAATCAATTACAGCAAGACTACTCGCTTTGGCTGGCAGGCGCGATCGCTAGTAGCATTTTTGCGGTCCTGCACTTGGTTTGGGAAGGGCCTGAGAATATTCCCCAATTACCCGGACTTTGGCTCATGGGCATGGTGCTGGTGCTGGCCCGCCAAGTGGATGGTGGCAGTTTGGGACTCGCTTGTGGCTTACATGCTGGGTGGATTTGGGGCATTGCGAGCTTAGATGCGGCTCAGGCGATCGCTTATACGGGTAAGGGGCCAACTTGGATGACTGGGTTAGGCCAGCAGCCACTGGCAGGAGTGATGGGTCTATTGTTTCTGGTTGGAACTGGGGTAGGGCTTTGGTGGTTGGGTGCTGGGGGCTTCATTGCCAACCGCTACTAAGCAATGCGACTGACAGTGATTAAGGTGACTGGGTTGAGAGGGGCGAAGCGTGTGAGAGGACCGACGGGGACTGACCGCGAGAGTTGAACTTGTAGTAGGTGATGCTGCCAAGCTGGCGGTTGAGCTGGGGCGTTTTGCTGCTCTAGCCAAGCCAGGGCTTGAGTCAAGTGCTCCAGGGTGGCTAAGGCTAGAACCAAGACACCTTGAGGCGCTAAATGGGCTGCACAGACATCCAGAATCTGGCTCAGGTTGCCGCCACTGCCACCAATAAAGATGCGATCGGGAGCGGGGAGTGAATGCAATGCTGCGGGAGCGGGGCCGTGGATAGCGACGATATTTTCTAACTGAAAACGATCGCGGTTTTGTTGCACTAGGCTAACTCCGATCGCAGTTTTTTCGATGGCGTAAATTTGGGCATCTGGGATGAGACGGGCGATCTCAATGGAGACAGAGCCTGTGCCTGCCCCAATATCCCAAATTACCTGTCCGGGTTGGAGTGCCAGTTCGGCGAGCACTAAAGTCCGCACCTCACGCTTGGTCATGAGGTTGGGGCGATCGCTAAAGCTGATAAATGCTGAATCTGGCAGGCCGAGCAGGGGTAAAGTTTTGAGGTCTAAAGGTTCTGTATGGCTTCCGGAGCGCAGTAGAATCACGACATTCAGGGGAGCAAAGGCTTCCAATCGCAACGCTTCTGGAGACCAGGCTTGCACTCGTTCTTCAGGGCTACCTAAGTTCTCACACACCCAAACTTGATAGCGCTGGGGCAGGTCGAGGCTTTGCAGCAGCTGGGCGATCGCGGCGGGTGAATGAGTGTTGTCTGTTAAGACAGCAATTTTGGCTACACCTTGTTGAATGGCTTGAGTTAGCTCCTCTAAGGAACGTCCGTGGGCGCTAATAATGCGAGCATCTTGCCAGGGAATTTTGACGCGATTAAAGGCAAGTTGGACAGAGCTGAGATGCGGATAAAACGTTAATTGTTCGGTTGGCAGTTCGGCTAGCAGCAACCGTCCCAAGCCAAAAAAGAGGGGATCACCTGAAGCCAAGACCACAATTCTAGGAAGAGGCGTTGCGGTTGCAGTTGCGGCTAAATGTTGGCGGATTGTCGCGATCGCTTGGGTGAAATCTCCCAGCTTCAGTTTTTCGGCTGAGTGTTCTGGAAAATAACTTAAATGGCGATCGCTTCCAACTAGCAGCGTTGCTTCAGCCACTATTTTCTGAACGGCAGGACTGAGACCAGCGGCTCCATCTAAGCCGATTCCGACTACATGGATGGGAGTCATTGGCTCGTTAATTAATGAGATTGGTTAGTCGAATGAGTCGGCAAGAGGGTGCGATCGCAGTTTGGTTCTAGCAGTTCAGGCTGTTGCCCCCAGGCCAACACCAGCAAAGCATTTAAGATCGCTGCTGCAACCGGAGAACCACCTTTGCGACCCTCGACGCGAATCTGCGGGATGGGGGTGGCGGCTAGCGCTGCTTTCGACTCCACCACGGAAATAAACCCAACGGGGGCTCCAATCACCAAGGCAGGCGATAAACCAGCAGTACCTGAGTGCGCCTGTAGCTGCTGACAGAGGGCTAGCAAGGCGGTGGGGGCATTCCCAATCACCACGATCGCCTGGGGAAACCGCTGCAAACATTCAAGCAATCCAGTTTCTGTGCGAGTTTTCCCAGGGAGAGCTTCTGTCACTTGCTCCACCGCACTGATCAATGGATTGCCGAAGGTTTGCGCCACCATATTAGCGACACCCTGTTTCACCATGCCGACATCAGTAATGATCGGGCAGCCCTGCTGGAGAACCGCGATCGCAGTAGCAATAGCTCCGGGGCTAAACCAGAGCAGTTGCTTGAAGTCGAAGTCAGCCGTACTATGAATCACTCGTCGCACAATCGCATATTCAGCGACGCTAAAGCTGTGATCCCCGATTTCCTGGTCAATCACCGCAAAGCTCTGCTGCATGATGGGATGCATGGGCAAATTCATAGGTAGCTCAGTAAGAGGGCTAAATTACAAGGCTAAATTTCGAGGCTGGGCCAATCCGGTTCTCGATAATAGCGTGTCATGTTATCAAATTTTCGGAGTTCGGCGCGGTAGGCCCACATCTCCTGAGGCACACCTGTGATCCACTGCTGATTCAACTGGGTGAATTGCTCGCTGAGGCGATCGCGGTCTAGCTCAGGTGGAATGCTGCCAAAGTAGCCTAGAGTCACATGGGCCGTGAAGTGATATTGCTGCTCGATTCCTAGAGCCATCAAGCCAGGATTTTGGTAGATCGCTCGGCGGAGTTGCAGTAGCTGCTCGTAGGCGACTTCTTCCTTGGGAACCAAGCCGACTCCAATCGCTCGTGGCATCACAATTAAGCCTACCGCTTGTAAGCGTACGGGGTGGGATTGCGGGTGCATCCGTTGGTACTGCTGAAAACTCTGAGCCATGCGATCGCAGAGTTGCTGCTCAAACTCTGGATTTTTGGCCGCATCACGATAGGCATGATCCCAAATCAGGTCTGCCACGGTGAGGTGGAAGCTGTCCGGCGGCAAAGGCACGAATAGATTAGGATCAAGCTGCTGCTGGAGTTGCGCTTGGAGCGCCTGCAAATTAGCGTAGAAAGCCTGATTTTCAGTTTCTTCGCCCCCTGGCGGGGTGACTATGGTGTAACCCGGAAACGCTACTGCCTGCCGCTCGCCTCCCACTTCTTGCAGTTGGAACTTGGGAGACTCTTGAATATTTTGCAATTGAGATTTATAAGTCTCTGGCAGAGGTAGCCGTAGCACTCGATTCACATAAGTTTGATAATTATCGTCCAACTCTCGATCGCCTCGCGCGTTCAGGTGCTCTGTATGCCAATTTACCTCTATTGGGGAGAAGATGACTTTGCGATCGCAAAAGCTGTTACAACCCTGCGCGATCGCACCCTCGATCCAGATTGGACCAGCTTTAACTTCGACAAGATTTCAGCAGAGCAGAGCAATGCCGTTCTTCAGGCGCTCACACAAGCAATGACACCCCCGTTTGGGATGGGGAAACGGTTAGTTTGGCTCGAAAACACTACCCTAGGGCAGCAATGTCCAGAAACCGTTTTAGCAGAGCTAGAGCGCACTTTACCCGCCATCCCAGACGCCTCGGTGTTGCTGCTGACAGCCCGCAACAAACCAGACGGACGACTCAAGTCCACCAAATTGCTCCAGAAATATGCCGAGATCAAGGAATTCTCGCCAATTCCGCCTTGGAAAACAGATCAACTGCTCCACCAGGTCCGTCAAGTGGCTCAAACAGTAGGGGTGACGCTAACGCAGCCCAGCATGGAGCTTTTGGCAGAGTCGGTTGGTAACAACTCCCGACAACTCTATAGTGAATTAGAAAAATTACGGCTCTATGCGGGCGATCGCTCTCAACCCCTAGAGGCAGAGGTCGTAGCCAGATTGGTTGTGGTTAATACTCAAAACAGTCTGCAATTGGCAGCCGCGATCCGCCAAGGCCAAGTCGGTGAAGCGTTGGAACTCGTGGCAGGTCTCCTCAGTCACAATGAACCAGCGCTGCGGGTTGTAGCGACTTTGATCGGCCAGTTTCGCACTTGGTTGTGGGTCAAATTGATGCAGGAAGCTGGGGAACGCGATGAGCGGGCGATCGCTCAAGCCGCCGAAGTCAGCAATCCCAAACGGATTTATTTTCTCCAACAAGAAGTGCGCAGCCTGTCCTCTCAGCAACTCCAGCAAACATTGCCCCTATTGTTGGAATTAGAACTGAGCCTTAAGCAAGGCGCAGAAGAGCTTACCACTCTACAAACTAAAGTGGTTGAACTTTGTCAAATTTACCAGCGCTAAGCGATGCCATCCATTGGGTTTAATTGTCTGGTTTGTGAGGAGGCAACATTGCTCAAATGTCTATCCCACACCTGGAACTTAGCCTATATAAAATAGTTCAACAAGAATAGATTTGGGATTGTTCTAGTTTTTGTTCTGTCACATCGGATTATGATGAACTCTTGCCGTTCCCTCGTGCCATTTCACCCTCAAATGCTTCGTACCTTGACTGCTAAACTGCAACAGCCTCGGATGCAACTGGTTTCACAGTCCTTCGCGATTGGTTTCTTAGCCGCTGTTGGCCTTGCTTCTGGCTGGGTTCCTAGCTTATCAGAGCGCTCTCCAGAGCAAATGTTTAGTACGGCTGCTGTGGCTCAAGCGGCACCCAGTGCAGCAGAACTCAAAAGTTACGCTCGCGCTGTGTTGGCGGTAGAAGAAGTGCGCCAGGTCTCTTACAGAGACATTAAAAAACTTGTCGGCTCTAGCGGCATTCCGGCGATCGCTTGTCATAGACCCAAAAGCTTACAAGGATTGGCCCAAAACGTTCGCGGAATTGCAGTTGAGTACTGCAACAAATCTAAAAAAATTGTTGAGAGCAACGGCCTGACGATCGACAAATTCAACGCCATTACCGTGAATGTTCAGAGTGATCCAAATCTAGAGAAGCGAGTTCAAGCGGAATTATTGGAGCTACAAAAGCCATCTAGATAAATTTTGAGCAGCAACAAAACTCACCTCTGCTGCATGACTTCAGAACGGCAAATGTTCACCCAGTTGATGGTTTAGATGTAGCGCCGAAGATGAACAATCTTTAGAGAGGGGATCGAGGCTGGCCTGAAGTCCCAATCCCCTCCCAGCCAAAATTTAGCCCTTCCACCTGCTTCAGAAATCCTTAAGATAAACCTGGTTGATAACTGCATCAATTTGAGACTTAAAATGCTGTTCTCTGTCATAGAGGCGGCATTTTTTGATCAGTCAGAATGTCGATTAACCGGATCTCGATTGACTTTGTACCACCCCGAAAAAATGAGGGCAACGGCTCAAAGCAATCAACCTAGCGGTTTATAGTAAGCAGGAGTGAGGTTGATCTCCTGGAAACACTGTTCTGAGTCATGCTGACGTTGACCCACCGTTTATCTGCTGATGTTGCGATCGCCGTTGATCTCACCCTAGCCCTCACCGCCGAGGAGCGTGCCCGCAGCCGCTATCAACTTGCCACAGAAGCGGGGCAGAGCGTGCGATTGCAGTTGCCGCGCGGCACAGTGCTACATCATGGAGATCTGCTGCAAGCCGAAACTGGGGATGTCTTGGTGCGGATTGCCGCTAAACCTGAACCCGTCTTGACCGTGAAAGCGCAGACTTCTCTAGAGCTTCTGCGAGCAGCCTACCACCTAGGAAATCGTCATGTTGCTTTAGAGATCACGACGGATTATCTGCGTCTCTCTCCCGATCCAGTCCTCCAATCGATGCTGGAGCATCTGGGATTACAGGTAAGCGCAGAAATCGCGGCCTTTCAACCAGAAGTTGGCGCTTATGGGCACAGTGGACCTAGCCATGCCCATTAGTCTGCAACCTCAAGCACTACTGAGTTTGCTCCAACTAGCTAGTTCTGCTTTACCTGTAGGAGCCTACAGTTACTCAGAAGGTCTGGAAGCACTCGTAGAGGCAGGCATCATTAAAGACAAACTGAGTCTAGAACACTGGCTACAACAGGAGTTGCAAGTGGGTGCCATTCGCCTCGAAGCAGCGCTCATGATCCGCGCCTATCAGGCCACCCAAGCTGGCGATCGCCCTGCCCTGCGTCATTGGAACGCTTGGCTCTCAGCCAGCAGAGAAACAGAAGAACTGCGCCAACAAAGCTGGCAGATGGGCTACTCTTTAGGCCGCTTACTTCAAGAACTCCAGCCGAATTTAGCACCTGTAATTCAGGCCTGTGGCGAACCTTGTAATTTCGCGATCGCCTTTGGCATTGCCGCTGCCAGTTGGCAGATTGACCCCGAAGCAGCAATTTTAGGCTATCTCCACAGTTGGGCCACCAACCTGATGAATGCAGGCGTCAAACTAATTCCCTTAGGACAAACGGCGGGTCAGCGACTTTTAGTGGAGCTACAGAGTTGTTTGAGTGATGCCACAGGGGCAATTTTAGTCTTGAAGGATGAGGATTTATGCAGTTGTGGCTGGGGCCTAGCGATCGCCAGCATGGCGCATGAAGTGCAGTACAGCCGTCTCTTTCGCAGCTAGAAGTTCTTCCAAGTCACAACTTTGTGTAACCAGTAATTCCTTGTGATCACTAGTAACGATTAGCTAAGACTAGGTACAAATTCAACAAGATTAGGAATTACTAAGTGGATATGAGCTGATGTAGCTGTCTGCTGGGGCTAACGCTGCCGACTCTCCTCAACTCTGTAGGACGACAAGGTAGGAGCTATGGATCTGCACAAACTTTCCTATTTGAAACGATGGGCGATCCGTTATCGAGGCATCCTGGGACTCCTCTTTTTGGTGATTGCGGGCTACCTCGGCAACTATTGGCGGTGGTCTTTTTTCTTCAATATCGACTTTTTGTTTGGCAGCATTGCTACTTGGATGGTGGTTTGTCTATATGGCACCATCTGGGGCACTGTTGCCGCTTTTGTGGCTAGTCTTTGCACCTATATCCTTTGGCACCATCCCTATTCCATCATCACGTTTACTGCTGAAGCTTTATTTGTAGGCATCTTCTTTCATCGACGGCAGCAAAACATCGTCTTACTGGACGCTCTCTTCTGGATACTGATTGGCATGCCGTTGGTTTGGTTGTTTTACGGCAGCCTCTTACAGTTGGATGCTATTCAAACCACCATCATTCTGCTGAAGCAGCCCGCCAATGGTATTTTCAATGCCTTAATTGCCAACTTGATACTGACTCACTTACCGATTCATCGCTGGGTCGGTCGCCCCCAAGCCATTAGCACCCTCTCTCTCCAACAAACCCTCCTCAATTTATTAGTTGCCTTCGTTTTCTTCCCCACCCTGATGCTGATGGTTCTAGATGGCCGCCAAGTCATGGATAACATCAGAACCTCATCTGCTACGGAATTAAGCGTTGCTTCTACTAATCTGGTGGTTGAGGTCCGAGCTTGGTACAACCAGCGCCTCACCGCGGTAACACAGCTAGCCCAACTGGCTGCCCGCACTCCTTTTGACGCTACGACTCCAGCTTTGCGGCAAAGCTTGGAACTCACGCAAGATATTTTCCCTGACTTTGTTAATTTGTCGGTAGTAGATCGGACAGGCATACCGATTCTGAGCACGCTCAGCGCTACAGCTCAAGTAGAAACCACCTATTCTGCTCTGCCCCCCACGCTGTCGCTCAGCCAGCTTCAGGCTACATCTCAGCCTCAGCTTTTCACCCTTAGCGATCAGCAACAAACCCCCGGCAGCATTCACCTTTGGCTCTGTGCTCCCATTCAGCAGCATGGCGTTCTCTCTGGGTTTGTCCTGGGTGAAATTGATGCTGACACTGGGGTGGGTGCCATGATTCGATCGCATGTGACCGAGCAAGGACTCCAGGTGACCTTAGTGGATGCAGCTCAGAGCGTGGTTGCTAGCACGGATGCCAGTCGAGTCGCCACACCACAGTTCAATCGGAAGCAGCAAGGAGAAGTGCAAGCGATTGGGCCTAGAACCTACCAGTGGTTTCCTGTCCTTGGCAGTCCTTTAGTCATGGTGCGGTGGAGCAATTCGTTCTTTGTGCAAGAAACTCCGATCGCCCCCCAACTGCCTTGGACCTTGATTGTAGAACTACCTGCTAAACCTCAAGTTCACCGGATTGAGCAAGTCCATACCCAAAATTTGACCATCTTATTACTCATTTCCGGAACAGGCTTAATCTTTGCCACCTTGATCAGTCAGAGCTTAATCAATCCCCTCTCAAAACTTGCTGACGTTACAACCAATTTGCCTTACAGGTTGCTGGAGAGCGAGTTGACTCGGTGGCCGCGTAGCTCTGTAACCGAGTTAGATTCGCTGGTGCAAAATTTTCAGTCGATGGCGGCGAGCCTCACTCAAAAATTTTGGGAAATCAAAAGCGCCAATGAACTGCTAGAGCAGCGAGTGCAGGAGCGTACCCAGCAACTCGTCGCCATTAACACTGAACTGGCGGAAGAAATTAGTGAACGCCGCAAAGCTGAAAAGGAACTGGGAACACTGGTAGCTAAGTTAGAGCAAAGCAACCGAGAGCTGCAAGATTTTGCCTCTGTCGCTTCCCACGACCTCCAAGAGCCGCTCCGCAAAATCCAAGCGTTTGGCGATCGCTTGAAGCTGAAATGTGCTGATTCTCTGCCTCCCGAAGGTAAAGACTATCTAGAGCGAATGCAAAATGCCGCTCAGCGGATGCAAACGCTGATCAACGATTTGTTAGCCTTCTCACGAGTGACGACTAAAGCCCAGCCCTTCATTCCTGTAGACCTCGGCACCATCGTCCAAGAAGTTTTATCTGATATCGAAGTGCAGATCCAGCGAGTTGGCGGATGTATCGAAGCTGACTATTTACCGACGATAGAAGCTGATCCCTTGCAGATGCGGCAATTATTCCAAAATCTGATTAGTAACGCCCTGAAGTTTCATCAAAGCGATCGCCGTCCGATTGTCAGCATTTCAGCTCAGCTCCTAGAGGCTGCCGACTCACCAACCCCGCTTCAGGCTCCTAATAGTCGGTTCTGTCAAATTTTCGTCACAGATAATGGCATTGGGTTTGATGAAAAGTACCTCGATCGCATCTTTACTGTGTTTCAGCGATTGCATAGCCGCAGCGACTATGAAGGGACTGGGGTAGGCCTCGCCATTTGTCGCAAAATTGCTGAACGCCACCGAGGTAATATTACGGCTAAAAGTAGCCTGGGCCAAGGCACCACCTTTATTGTCACCCTCCCGATTCAACAAACTCTATGAAGCAAGGTGCTAGCAACCTCCCTGGTAAACCCATCACCATTTTGATGGCCGACGATGATGAAGACGATCGCATGCTGGCGCGTGAAGCTCTAGAAGAATGTCGCCTCGCAAATAATCTCCATTTTGTTCAAGACGGAGAGGAGCTGCTGGACTATCTTTACCATCGGGGTAAGTTTGACTCCCAAACTCAGTCGCCGCGTCCGGGTTTAATTTTGCTAGACCTCAACATGCCGCGCAAAGATGGTCGAGAAGCGTTGCAAGAGATTAAAGCTGATCCAGAACTGCGCCAAATCCCCGTTGTAGTTCTCACGACCTCTCAAGCCGAGGAAGATATTTATCGCACCTACGACTTAGGAGCCAACTCTTACATTACTAAGCCTGTTACTTTTGAGTCGTTGGTAGAAGTGATGAAAATTCTGGGCCGATATTGGTTTGAAATTGTCGAGTTGCCCTCAGAAGACTGAGCTGCACCAGCTAGGATTGGGCAACAGCGTTAGATAGAGGGCTTTGGCACTGCTTCTGGGTTGACTCGTAGCACTTCGGGATTGATTCCAGGTAACGCTAAATTTGCCGATCGGCACAAGGCTGGATCGCGGTGGGTGGTTTGTCCCAACTCAGAAGTTAGACATTCACAACTTTCAGACCATTGCTGCTCCGTCAAAATCAGTTTCTCTACAACTGCCTCCGTCAGGGGTTGGAAGAAGAAGTAGCCTTGGCCGTATTCACATTCCAAAGCCCGCAGTTGCGTCAGTTGTTCGGCGGTTTCCACTCCTTCCGCAGTCACATGGATTCCTAGGTTATGCGCCAGGGTCACGATCGCCCGCACAATTTCGGCACTTTCATCATCGGCTCCCAGGCGCTTCACAAACGAACGATCGATTTTGAGTTGATCAATGGGAAAGCGATGCAGATAGCTCAGCGATGAGTAGCCAGTGCCAAAGTCATCAATGTGTAGTTGCACACCCAAGGCTTTGAGCCTCAGCAGCATTTTAGTGGCAGATTCAGCGTTCTCCATCATCACGCTTTCCGTAATTTCCAGCTTCAAGCTCCGCGCATCCAAAGCGGTGGCTTGCAAAATCTGCTCAATTTGCCCAATCAAGTCGGGCTGCGAAAATTGCTTTCCAGACAAATTCACGCTCATGGTGAGAGGGAAACTGGTAGAGAACTGTTTTTGCCACTTTTGCGCTTGCTGACAAGCTTCACGCAACACCCAAAGCCCCACAGGAACGATCAATCCTGTTTCTTCAGCTACCGGAATAAATTCGGCGGGCGACATTAAACCGCGCTCTGGATGCTGCCAGCGAATCAAGGCTTCAAAGCCGTGAATTCTACCCGTAGTGAGGGAGACAATGGGTTGGTAATGCAGCCGCAGTTCTTGCCGCTCGATCGCCCGGCGCAAATCGGTTTCTAGATGGAGCAACTCTACGGCTCGCAAGTGCATGGTGCGATCGAACACTTTGTGGCAGGCGCGGCCCAGAGATTTGGCCCGATACATGGCAGTGTCGGCATCTCGCAGCAAATCTTCCGGCCAGTCATACCCAGTTTCACTTAAAGCAATGCCAATACTGACCGAGGTGAAAACTTCCTGGCCTTGCAGATTGAAGGGAGACTGGAGGGCGTGATGAATGCGGTTGGCAATCCGAGTTGCGTCATCGAGATCGCTAATATCGTCTAGCAGAATGGTGAACTCGTCTCCACCCAAGCGAGCCACGGTATCTCCTCCCCGCAGACAAGCCTCCAGACGACGAGCGATCGAAATCAACAGTTGGTCGCCAATCATGTGGCCCAAGCTGTCATTAATTACCTTAAAGCGGTCTAGATCTAGGAAGAGGACGGCAAACAAGTTATTCCCTGGCCGCTTCGAGCGCTCGATCGACAGACCCAAGCGATCCATAAACAGGGCGCGGTTGGGAAGCCCTGTCAAGACATCATGGAAGGCGTCATGCAGAAGTTGTTTTTCAACTTGCTTGCGATTGGTGACATCGGTTTGAGACCCCGCCATGCGCGAAATCTTGCCATCGGCATCCCGCACAGCTAGTCCTCGGCTCAGCATCCAACGATAGGAACCATCTTGATGCTGCATCCGATGCTCGCTTTCAAAATGGGGTGACAGCCCTTCTAGGTGCAGATCGATCTGAGCCTTCAAGCGCTCTACATCCTCGGGATGAACTCGATGCAGCCACTCTTCTGGGCAACTGCCAATTTCATCTTCTTGATGACCCAACATCGATTTCCAACGGGGGGAAAAGTAAATTTCATTGGTTTTTAGATTCCAATCCCACAAGCCATCGTTGGCTCCCTGAACTGCCAGGGCGTAGCGCTCTTGGCTTTCTCGTAGGGCTGCTTCGGCTTGCCTGCGGCCAGTCACATCATTTTGCAAGCCAATGAAGTTGATCAGTTTGCCATCGGCATCAAACACTGGATTGATGGTGAGTTCGTTCCAGAAGGGGGTGCCATCTTTGCGATAGTTCAGCAACACCTGCGTAATGGAGCGATGGGTCGCGATCGCATGCCGCATCTCATCGACATGAACTGGATTGGTGTCAGCGCCTTGCAAGAACCGACAATTACGGCCCAAGACTTCCTCAGGGGTGTAGCCTGTCATCTTGGTAAATCCGGGATTGGCAAAAATAATTGGGTTTTCGGGCAGGTTGGGGTCCGTAATCACCACCCCAATCGTCATATTGGCGATCGCAGAAGCCAACTGGCTGTTCTCTCGGACAATTGCCTTGAGGGAGGCTTCGGCTTGCTTTGCCTCGGTAATGTCAATGGCCATGCCATCAATGCGATCGCCTTGGCTGCCTCCGTCATAGACTACATGCGCCCGGTCATGAATCCAGCGGACTCCACCTGTAGGCTGGAGAATTCGGTACTCTAAATTCTTGAAACCCACTTTGAGTAGATGCTCTGATGCGGCTTCGACCTGCTCCAAATCCTCTGGATGCACCACTTCCAGCCACAGCCGGGGATTTTGGTAAAACTCCGCTACAGGACGACCGTAGAGCGCGGCAGCGGCAGGACTAATATAGATGGTCTCAAAGGTTGTAGCTGAAATCGACCAAACTACATCTTCGAGGGAAGCTAAAATTCCTTCCAGACGCGACTCGCTGGCTCGGAGTGCTTCTAGGGTGCGCTTCCGCTCAATCGCGTAACGAATGGCTCGCTCTAATAAAGCAGCATCAATTCGACCTTTCACCAGATAGTCCGCCGCACCCGCTTGCATCGCCGCTAGATCAATTTCTTGATCACCTTGTCCGGTGAGCAGGATAATAGGAGCGTGGCAACCTTGAGCGATCGCCGCCTGCAACAGCTCTAGGCCATCATGAAGCCCTAAGCGGTAGTCAATTAAATAGATATTATGCCGATGCTGCCCCATCATAGTCAGCGCCGCTTCATAGGTCTGGACCCATTCCAGGGTAAACTTATCACCCTCGATTTCTGAGAGGAGCGATCGCGTGAGTACGTAGTCGTCCTCGTCATCTTCAACCAACAGCACTTTGATGGGGTACTGATACATATGGTTATCTAATATACAAATTAACCTTATCTTAAAGTTTTGGTCGGTTACCGACATTGCCCAAATTTTGCTCTCATACACATAAATGTGCCCTGATCTTAAATTTTTGATGCCGGAGGATTGAGATTAGAATTCGTGCTGCAAAATTTAATGCGCCTCAGAAGTTCTTCAGCCATTTCTGACTGAGTGCAGTCACAATTCGCAACGACAGAAAATACTTAGACTAAAGATTTAATTTATCTAGAGAATATAATTTTAATCTGGCTAGGAGAATTCCAGATGAGTACACTACGGGTTGGAATCGCAGGTCCAGTAGGCTCTGGCAAAACTGCTTTGGTAGAGACGCTGTGTAAAGCTCTACGTCAGCAATACAATATTGCGGTAGTCACCAACGACATTTACACCCAAGAAGATGCGCAGTTTTTAGTCAAGCATCAGGCATTGGAGCAAGAGCGCATCATTGGGGTAGAAACTGGAGGGTGCCCTCACACTGCAATTCGCGAAGATGCCTCAATCAACTTAGCGGCGATCGCTCAACTGGAACAACGCTTCCAGAGCTTAGATTTACTGTTCGTGGAAAGCGGGGGTGATAATCTCGCGTCTACCTTCAGCCCCGAATTAGTTGATCTCACCATTTACGTAATCGATGTGGCTGCAGGAGACAAGATTCCTCGCAAGGGAGGACCAGGAATCACCAAATCAGATTTATTGGTGATTAACAAAATTGATTTGGCTCCCTTCGTCGGGGCTGACCTAGGCGTCATGGAGCGAGACGCCACAAAAATGCGAGGTCAGAAGCCATTTGTTTTCACCAATCTGAAAACTCAGACCGGGTTAGAGCAGGTGATTAATTTTATTACAGAGAATATGTAGAAGTATGTAGAATTTGGCGATCGCCTTGAACTTTCAATCATGGGGTTATTTTGACTTAACCCACGCAAAGATCAGGGTTTGCGACTAAGAACATTTATTGCCATCGGAATTTTGTATAAGCTAATACAATTAGCCTGAGAAGCTCCGCCATAATATCTCACTTTAATCATGTAACTTCCGACACCGGTTAGCAGATTGAGTGAGGAGAATAATAACAACATGGCAAGGCAGTTTGGGCGGCGCAAGTTTCTGATTTACGGCTCAGCCACTTTTGGTACTAGCATTCTGCTAAAAGCTTGCGCCAACAATCCCACCCCTCAAGCAGGCGAGAGTGCTTCCCCTACGACAGCAGCTTCACCTGCCGCCGCTGGTAGCGGCAACACCATCAAGGTTGGGATTCTCCATTCGCTAAGCGGCACCATGGCCATTAGTGAAAAGAGCGTGGTAGATGCTGAACAGTTAGCGATCACAGAAATTAATCAAGCAGGTGGTGTTTTAGGCAAACAAATTGAAGCGATCGTCGAAGATGGTGCTTCTGATTGGCCTACCTTCGCTGAGAAAGCAACTAAACTAATTGACCAAGATAAGGTCGCGACTATCTTTGGCTGCTGGACCTCTGCCAGCCGCAAAGCAGTTTTGCCTGTCTTTGAGCAGAAGAATCATATGCTCTGGTATCCAGTGCAGTATGAAGGGCAAGAATGTTCCAAAAACATCTTCTACACCGGAGCCGCTCCCAACCAACAAATTGAACCCTCGGTCGATTGGCTGCTGGAAAACAAGGGCAAAGAATTCTTCTTGGTGGGATCTGACTATGTTTTCCCTCGCACCGCCAACACCATCATCAAGGCCCAGCTAGAAGCCAAAGGTGCCGAAGTTGTCGGGGAAGACTACCTGCCTCTAGGCAGTACAGAAGTTACGCCAATTATTGCCAAAATCAAGCAGGCATTGCCGAACGGTGGCGTGATCTACAACACGCTGAATGGAGACAGCAACGTGGCTTTCTTCAAGCAGTTGCAGGGCGCAGGGATGGGACCAGACAAATATCCCTCTATGTCTGTCAGTATTGCGGAAGAAGAAGTGAAGGCGATCGGACCGGAATATCTCAAGGGTCATTATGCCGCTTGGAACTATTTCCAAACCGTAGACACTCCTGCCAACAAGAAGTTTGTAGAGGCGTTCAAAGCCAAGTATGGCAGCGATCGCGTCACCAACGACCCGATGGAAGCAGCATACATCATGGTTTACATCTGGAAGCAAGCGGTTGAGAAGGCCGCTACGGCAGATGACATGGAGAAGGTACGGGCTGCTGCGATCGGCCAAACCTTTGATGCTCCACAAGGACAGGTCAGCTTGGCTGCCAACCATCACTTGTCTAAAGTGGTGCGGATTGGTGAGGTGCGGGACGATGGTCTGTTTGAGATTGTCTCCTCTACTGACAAAGCCGTAGCTCCTGTGCCTTGGAACCAGTATGTAGCTGAAACCAAGGGCTTCGCTTGTGATTGGTCTGACCCAGCCAAGGGTGGCAAGTACAAGACCACCTAGAGATTGAGATTTTAGATAGCACTACGTGCCACTTCGCTAAAGGATTCTGGAGCTGAATTAACCAAGTTCTTCTTCAGAATCCCAGCTCGCAGGAGGGAGAGATTTGCTGACGGGATTGGTAGATGGGATTTTGGGTGGCATTGGCATCGGTTCGGTGTTGTTGCTAGCAGCACTGGGACTCGCCATTGTGTTCGGCCTCATGGGTGTGATCAACATGGCCCACGGGGAATTGATGATGTTGGGGGCTTACACCACCTTTGTGGTTCAGAATGTGTTCAAGAGCCTGGGGGGTGACTGGCTAGAAACTTACATTCTCTTTGCTCTCCCTTTAGCCTTTTTAGTCGCAGCTTTAATGGGACTAATTTTGGAACGAGGGGTGGTGCGGTATTTATATGGCCGTCCTCTAGAAACTTTGCTGGCTACCTGGGGCGTGAGCCTGATCTTGCAGCAGTTTGTGCGGAGCGTGAATTGGGTGCTGGTGATTGGTCTAGCCCTCTTTTGCCTCTTCTTTTTCGGTGGAATGTGGCTGCTGTCTCGTCGTGCGGATTGGCACCGTCTGCGGGGTTGGGCGATCGCGCTACTTTTACCGCTCTCTTTTGGCATTGCGGCGGTCACAGGCAATATCCTCAGCCAAACTTATAAGCTGGCCGTGACTAAACCTTGGTTTGGGGCACAAAACGTAGATGTCACCGCGCCTAAGTGGCTTCGCAGTGGCTTCTCTTTGGGAAGCCTTCAAGTCTCCTCGGTGCGTCTCTTTATTGTGGCCTTGACTATTTTCTGCGTCGTTGCCATTTATCTGTTCTTGCAGCGATCGCCTTGGGGGCTGCGAATTCGAGCTGTGACGCAAAACCGTAGCATGAGTGCTTGCTTGGGCATCCCCACTCAGAAGGTAGATGCACTTACCTTTGCGCTGGGATCTGGGCTGGCAGGTGTGGCGGGCTGTGCCCTGAGCTTACTTGGTTCCGTTGGCCCCAACACCGGACAGAACTATATTGTCGATACCTTTATGGTGGTCGTCGTGGGTGGCGTTGGCAAGTTGGTCGGCAGCATTGTGGCGGCAATGGCGATCGGCACCTTAACTTATCTGATCGGCTCCGATGCGTTTCGTCCTTTGTTGACGGCGGTGCCCCCATTGGCTGACTTTTTTACTTTCTTCTCTAGCACTAGCATGGCCAAGGTGATGGTTTTTGCGCTAATTGTGGTGTTTCTGCAAGTGCGTCCGGCAGGGTTGTTTCCGCAGAAAGGACGAACGGTGGACGCATAGCAGCTTTGGATTGCCGATTTTAGATTCTGGATTGAGTTTGGCTGGGTGACGTGAGAGGCTTGGGGTTGTGGAGACAGCAATTGGGAATCGAGGGATAGATTGGCGTAGGCATCGCACACTGCTGATGGAAATTGGCATTGTGGGCGCGATCGCACTGGGCCTCATTTTAGTGATGCCGCTTTTACTGACTGGTTTCCGGTTGAATTTGTTAGGGCGATTTCTAGCCTTGGCGATCGCAGCCTTAGGCATTGACTTGATCTGGGGCTACACAGGTCTACTGAGCTTGGGGCATGGAGTATTTTTTGCTTTAGGTGGCTATGCCTTAGCCATGCACTTAAAGTTGCAGATTCCACCCGATGCCAGCATCCAGTTACCAGAGTTCATGAGCTTGTATGGCGTCACCAAGCTTCCTGTGTTTTGGCAACCCTTTTATTCATTTCCCTTTACAGCATTCGCGATCGTGCTGATTCCGGGGTTGCTGGCGGCAGTTCTGGGATATTTGGTTTTTCGCAATCGGATTCGGGGTGTCTACTTCTCCATCCTCACCCAGGCCGCTACGATCATCTTTTTCAATCTCTTCAACGGTCAGCAGAAATTTATTAATGGCACCAACGGTCTCACAGACTTCCGCACTTTGTTTGGAGCTACAGTCAGCGCTCCGCAAACTCAATTTGTCTTCTACGTCGTCACGGTTCTCCTGTTGGTAGCTGCTTACACCCTCTGCCGTTGGCTCACTACAGGTCGCTTCGGTAACTTGTTGGTGGCGATTCGAGATGATGAGAGCCGGGTGCGCTTCTCTGGCTATGATCCCACTGGGTTCAAGGTTTTGGTTTTTGCAGTTTCCGCAGGTCTGGCAGGCTTGGCGGGAGCCATGTTCACTCTGCAAACGGGCATCATCTCACCCAAAGCTATGGATATCGCTTTCTCGATTGAGATGGTGATTTGGGTTGCTGTAGGAGGCCGCGCTTCTCTAGTTGGTGCTGTACTGGGTGCTCTCCTCGTCAACTACGGCAAAAGCTTATTGAGTGAGCGCTTTCCCGATATTTGGCTCTTTTTCCAAGGAGCCTTGTTTCTCCTGGTGGTGATGGTGTTGCCCAACGGTTTGGTCGGTTGGTTGCGCCACCAAGGCATGCAACAACTGCGATCGCTCTTAGGCCGTCGTCCCGCTGTCATGACCTATCCCAGCCTCGAAACCGATCCCGACGTTGAGCAAGAACGTCAAAAGCTTAGCAAACATGATTAGGCGCTATCCATCTAGACCTACCCCCCAGCCCCCTTCCCTATCTCCCACCCAACCCTTCCATGAACAGCAAAATTCTGGAAATTGAGAACCTTACCGTTAGCTTTGATGGCTTCAAAGCCTTAAAGCAACTTAACTTCAGCATGGATACTGGCGAACTCCGAGTGGTGATTGGCCCCAACGGTGCAGGTAAAACCACCTTTCTGGATGTGATCACAGGTAAAGTCAAGCCCACTGAAGGGCGAGTGCTGTTTAAGGGCCGCAACTTGCGATCGCTCTCTGAACATCAGATTGCCCGTTTCGGTGTGGGTCGCAAGTTCCAAACTCCCCGCATCTATCTCAACCTCTCGGTGCGAGATAACTTAGCGATCGCGGGCAGTCGGGCCAAATCTGTCTTCTCGACTTTGTGGGGGCGAGCCTCTACGGCAGAGCGGCGTAGAATTGGCGGGTTGTTAGAAACCATTGGCTTAGCAACCAAGGCCGATGGCCTAGCGGGGTTGCTCTCCCACGGTGAAAAGCAGCGCCTAGAAATTGGCATGCTCGTTGCTCAATCGCCCGATCTGTTGCTGGTGGATGAGCCTGTGGCAGGTCTGACCGATGAAGAAACTGCCAATATTGGGGATCTACTGTTGGCATTAGCTGAAAGCCATTCGATTTTGGTGATCGAGCACGACATGGAATTTGTGCGCCAGATTGCTCGGCAGGTCACCGTTCTGCACGAGGGGTCGGTGCTCTGCGAAGGCACCATTGAAGAAGTACAAAGCGATCCGCGTGTGATTGAAGTGTATCTAGGTCAACAGTCAGAGATGCCTGCTGCAGCGGTTAAAGAGGAGATCAGCGCTACATGATGAATTCAGCTAAGACCGCGATCGCCCCAGAAATCGCCACTACTCCGTCCCCCATGCTTCAGGTTGCGGGCCTTAACGTCTACTACGGCGAGAGCCACATTCTGCGCCAGGTTGATCTTAGTGTTCCGGTGGGCAAGATGGTTTGCTTGATTGGGCGCAATGGTGTGGGCAAAACCACCCTGCTCAAGACTGTCATGGGTTTACTGTCACCGCGTAGTGGCAACATTTATTTAGCAGGAAATGTGATTAACTCCAAATCCCCCGACCAAAGAGCCAGACTCGGTATTGGTTATGTGCCGCAAGGTCGGGAGATCATTCCTCGCTTGACTGTTAAAGAGAATTTGCTGTTGGGTCTGGAGGCTTGTAGCGATCGCAAAACTCGGCAGCAAGCAGAAATTCCCGCCGAAATCTTTGAGCTGTTTCCCGTACTGAAGACCATGCTCTCCCGACAAGGAGGAGACTTAAGTGGTGGTCAACAACAACAACTAGCGATCGCCCGTGCCTTGATGGGCAAACCCCGCTTACTCGTTTTAGATGAACCCACTGAAGGCATTCAACCCTCCATCATTCTGGAAATCGAAGCGGCAGTACGGCGGATCATTGCGGAAACGGGGATCTCGGTGCTGCTAGTTGAGCAACATCTCCACTTTGTCCGCCAAGCCGATTGGTACTACGCCATGCAAAAAGGTGGCATTGTCGCGTCTGGCTCCACCCAAGAACTCAGCAACGACGTAATTCAACAATTTTTGGCCGTGTAAGCCAAGCTGCTTAATCTGGAAGACACAGATCCTCCTGAGGCTGGCATGATCAGGCATGGGGAGAATTCATGTGTTTGAGGGAAAAAGCCAGATGGATGCTGTGACATTGCTGGGTCTCGTAGCTGCCGCCTTAACGACTACCGCTTTTCTGCCACAATTGCTCAAAACTTGGCGCTCTAAATCTGCCAAAGATGTTTCGCTATGGATGCTGATTACGTTTTCCATCGGAGTTTTTCTTTGGTTGATCTATGGTGTTTATATCCAGTCTTTGCCTGTGATTATTGCTAATTCGGTCACTTTTGTTTTGTCATCAATTAATTTGATTTTGAAAATTCGCTACGAATCCTAAAAGCCATCAACTTACCGAATTGGCCTTGACTCATTCCAAGATTTAACTTTAGGCTTGGCTTAGCTTTCACCCTTTTTCGTGAGTTGCGGGCCGATCAGTAGGAGTACAGTGTGGACGGAAAGTTCTGAAACATCAAGGACTTACGTGATCAGATGCTCCATAGGGTGAAGCTGTAGGTACAGGGTGTGAGTCGTGGAATTTTATTAACAGTTTGTCAGCTGTATTCTTCAACACATTTAAGTAAATTGCTATTTTCTCGACTCAAACAAGCTGAATCCAAATGGGTGGAGAGACTGCATCACCTCCAACCCAAAATTTTGGTGTTTACCTTTGGAGCCTCGCTAGTTCCCGTCATTTTTCTAGTGGGTGCTGCTTGGCAATTTGGGCATCAGCCGCTCAAGGATTTAGAGAAAGTGCGGTTGAATGATCAAGTCCAAGCCTTTCGAGGTTATACGGCTGCTAGCGAAAAAGGATTACAAGATTTAGCCGCAGGTTATGCCTTCTGGACTGACTTGTACGATGCGGTACAACAGCGCAACCGAGCTTGGATCACGAAGGAAGTCAGCGATCAATTGGTTTTCTCCACAGACGTAGATGCGGTGAAAGTCACAAATCAAGCTGGGGATGTTTTAGGCAGCCGAGGGGCAGAGTTAGAGTTGCCTGCGGTGCAAGAGCGCATCAGTCGTTTGGTTAAAATTGGAAAAACCACCCAAGACTTAATTCAGACTGATGTAGCGCCTCAGGCGCAGAGCAATTCTGCCGCAAAGCTAGGCCCTCAACGTCAAGTGTTGATGCTGTCTGTCGCGCCTATTTATAAGAGTGATGGCAAGGGAGCGTCACCTGGCACGCTCATTGTGGGGCAAGTTCTGGATGCGGCTTGGTTACAGAAATTTCTCACGTATTCTCAACCAACCACCAAGCTGAAGATTTTCTCGCTGCAAGGTCAGCCTGTCGTCGCGAGTCATAGCGATCTGAAGCTAGATGTTTGGGAAGCCAATCATTTCAGCACCGAAGTTTTGCCCAAAATTCGCCAAGGTCAATCTGTCTATCGCATCGAGCCTCAATCAGGACTCAACACGGTTTATGCACCGCTGATGTCGAGCAATCGGCCTGTGGCGATCGCCAAAATTCAGATTGTTTCTGGCTACTTTAGCCAAGCCCTCACGGCCCTCAGCCAATTGCTCTGGGGTGGGTTAGGGTTGGCAACATTGCTCTCGATTGCGATCGCTCATTTCCTAGCCAAACAAATCAGTCAACCGATCAAGCAACTAGCAGAACGCAGCCAAACTCTAGCCGCTGGAGACTTAAGCAGTCCCATTCCAGGCATGACCGCAGGCGGTGAAATCGGCCAACTCGCCTGTTCTTACCAGGAGATGGCTGGCTCGCTCAAAACCTTGATTAATGACCTAGAGCACCGGGTAGCCGAACGCACCGAAGAATTGGAACTGGCGCGGCAAACTTTAGAAGAACGAGTACAAGAGCGCACCGAAGAAGTGCGGCAACAACATCAACAGTTGCAGCAAGCCCACGATGAATTGCAGCGGTTGAACACCGAAGTCACCGCCAAAGCTGAGCAACTCAGCATCGCTTTACGCAATTTGCAAAAAGCCCAAGCCCAGTTAATTCAAACGGAGAAGATGTCTAGTTTGGGGCAGTTGGTGGCAGGAGTCGCCCACGAAATCAACAACCCGATCAATTTCATCTACGGCAACTTGCCTTACATCAGCCGTTACAGCCGCGATTTACTCGATCTGGTGCAACAATATACCCAACGCTACGGCCACGATCCAGAAATTCAACAACGCAAAGACGCGATCGAGTTTAATTTCATCACCACGGATCTGCCCAAGATCCTCACTTCAATGGAAACGGGAGCCGATCGCATCCGCCAAATTATTTTGTCTTTACGCAACTTCTCGCGGCTGGACGAAGCGGAGATGAAACCAGCCAACCTCCACGAAGGCATTGACAGCACCTTGCTGATTTTGCAGCATCGCCTCAATGAGGAAGCGCATAACCTAGACTCAATTCAAGTGATTAAGCAATATGGCCCGCTACCCCCAGTGGAGTGTTATCCCCGTCAACTCAACCAAGTTTTTATGAATCTCTTGAGCAACGCGATCGATGCGCTGGAAAGCTGCTCTCGCCCAGACAAGCAAATTGTGATTCAGACGCAAATGTGTCCCGATAATCAGGTACAGGTGAGCATCCGCGACAATGGCCCTGGTATTCCGTCAGAAATCCAAGAGAAGCTATTTGACCCCTTTTTTACCACCAAACCTGTGGGCAAAGGTACAGGTCTGGGCTTGACTGTGGCTTATCAAATTTTGGAGCGGCACCAAGGCCAAATTCACGTCATCTCGACTCCTGGAGCAGGTACAGAAGTGACGATTGATCTACCCCAGGCAGCCACATCCTTGCCGATAGCGGTATGATTTTCGCTAAGCCGTTTCGATTTGGCCCCTCATGACTGCTGATGCTGCCACAGGACAATTGAATTTGAGTGCAGGATGGCAGGGCAGCCTAGAGTTAGAATTTGCCTTTCGCGATCGCGCTACCCAACTCAGCTATAGCCGCAGCCAAGCTCCCTTGAAGCTGCAACGCCCCTTCTATCCAGAAGGGCCAGAGGTTTGTCATTGCGTCCTGTTGCACACAGCTGGAGGTGTCGTGGGGGACGATCGCCTCAGCTTAAATCTTCGCCTACAACCCCAAGCCCATGCCTTAATCACCAGTGCCGCTGCTAGCAAGGTTTATCGGAGTAATGGCTTAGTCGCGCAACAAACGGCGCAAATCCAAATTGCCGAGGGCGCTTGCTGTGAATGGCTGCCGCAAGAAACGATTGTGTTTGATGGCGCAAACTACCAACAAAATCTACGAGTGGAACTAGCACCCAACGCCACCTGGATCGGCTGGGAAATCACCCGCCTAGGCCGCAGCGCTAGGGGCGAACAATTTCTCAGCGGGAACTGGCGATCGCGCACCGAAGTTTGGCGGCAAGACCAACCCTTATGGATTGACCCCCAATGGATTCCAGGCAGTCCAGTGATCGTGAACAGTCCGCATGGCCTAGCAGGACATCCGGTGATTGCTAGTTTTGCTTTAGTAGGAAAAGCGGTAGAACTAGAGCTAATTACCCAGGCGCGATCGCTGTGGCAAGCAGGCGCGTACCCTGGCGAAGCAGGAGTCACCAGCCTCACCGAAGGCTTACTCTGCCGTTATCGCGGGCCTTCTAGCCAAGCGGCCCGTAACTGGTTTATGCAAGTGTGGCAACTTATACGCCAAATTTACCTAGGTCGTTCCGCTTGTCCACCGCGAGTTTGGCAAATCTGAAAAGGAAAGCGCATGCAACTGTCACCACAGGAAAAAGATAAATTACTGATTTTTACTGCTGCTTTGCTCGCAGAACGCCGCAAAGCCAGAGGCTTAAAGCTAAACCACCCGGAAGCAGTTGCCTACATCTCAGCCGCCATCCTAGAAGGAGCCCGTGACGGTCGCAGCGTGGCTGATCTGATGAGCTATGGGGCCACCCTCCTGACTACAGAAGAGGTCATGGAAGGCGTGCCCGAAATGATTCACGAAGTGCAAGTAGAAGCTACCTTCCCCGACGGCACCAAACTCGTCACCGTCCACAATCCCATTCGCTAAATCGGGTTCGCTGAAACAAAAGGAGATCAAGATGATTCCAGGAGAACTGTTTGTAGAAGACGGAGACATCGAGCTGAACGCGGGTCGCCCTACCATTAAGCTCAAAGTCGCCAACACAGGCGATCGCCCCATCCAAATAGGATCTCACTTCCACTTTTATGAAGTCAATCCTGCCCTGAGTTGCGATCGCGAACAAGCCAAAGGCATGCGCCTTAATATCCCCGCCGGAACCGCTGTCCGCTTTGAACCAGGAGATGAGCGAGAAGTAGAACTCGTCCCCTTTGTGGGTAGTCGCCAAGTCTACGGCTTTAACGCCAAAATTAACGGTCCCCTAGATAGAACCTAACTCCCAGCCCTTTTTCTTCACGGAGGGAAGAGACAGGCAAAAGCTTAACTTTTCTCTCTTTAGACAGGATGTATATCAACCCAGCAACGATTCCCCTGCTTAATCATCACAATGTAAGAGCATTGCTATGAAATGGCCAGACAATTCGCTTGTAATTTATTCCAACTTGCCAATTCGTATTGAGAGTTGGGCTCCTCCCTCTGTGAAGACAGGGGTTGGCGGTAGTGAGGAGGCAGTCATTTATCTAGGGCAAGAACTTGCAAAATTAGGATATCAAGTAACTGTTTTCAACTCCTGCGGTGATATGGAGGGAGAGCATAATGGTGTGCTCTACCAAGCTGTTGAAAAGTTTAATCCTCACGATCACTTTAACGTCTTAATTTTTCATCGAAATTGGCTCCAGCCCATGATGATGAAAGCTCAGGCAAATAAAACCGCCGTTTGGATGCATGATAATCCTCACATTTTGCCTCAGGTGGATGAGATAAGACATGGTGATTTCTTAGCTAGCTTCGATAAATTATTTGTGTTGTCTCATTTTCATCAGTCTCTTCTGCCAGATTGGATTCCTAAAGATAAAATTTTTATTACCAAGAATGGCATTAATCTACCTGATTTTAATGTCGATCAGCCCCCAAGAAATCCTAAGCGATTGATATATATTAGTGATTATTTGCGCGGCATTGAGCATCTTTTAAATCAGTGGCCAGATATCCTAAAGGAAGTTCCTGACGCGGAACTACATCTCTTTTATGGCTGGCAAACCTATGATGCCTTAGTTCAATCACCACTAATCGAGAGATTCCCACAATTAAAAGGTAAAAAAGAGCAAATACTACCACTGCTACAACAAGAAAATGTGTATGAGCATGGCAGGATAGGACATACTCAACTAATCTCGGAGCTGTACAAATCAGGAATTTATGTTTATCCCTGTCATTTTCCTGAAGTTTTCTGTATTTCAGGGTTGAAAGCACAAGCCTGTGGTTGTGTTCCGGTTGTTACCAATTATGCAGCTCTTGCTGAAACGATCCAGTCGGGAATTAAGATTGATGGCTGTGGCGGGGAGCCAGATGTTGACAAAGCCTTTTCAGCAGCAGTGATTGATTTACTTAAACATCCTGAGAAGCAAGAGTCAATGCGCCAAAATGTTATGGCATTAAAACCATTTTGGGGTTGGGATCAAGTAGCTCAACAGTGGCACGACGAGTTTTTGAAAAATTAGTTATGACAAATTATTTTGACTATCTTTGAAATTCTCAAAAGCTAGAATTAGCTTGCTTAAATTTCATGTTTAACTTCAAGGATTAGAATTATGAGCTATCGCATGAATCGTCGGGCTTATGCCGAAACCTTTGGGCCTACAGTGGGCGATCGCGTGCGACTGGCAGACACAGAGCTAATTATTGAAGTGGAGCGAGACTTTACCACCTACGGAGACGAAGTTAAGTTTGGGGGTGGCAAAGTCATTCGGGATGGCATGGGGCAATCTCCCATCACTAATGCCGATGGAGCTGTGGATTTAGTCATTACCAACGCGCTAATTCTGGACTGGTGGGGCATTGTTAAAGCCGATGTGGGCATCAAAGATGGGCGTATCGCCAAAATTGGCAAAGCAGGCAACCCCTACATCCAAGACCACGTAGACATCATCATTGGCCCCGGAACCGAGGTGCTCGCGGGAGAAGGCATGATCCTAACCGCAGGCGGCATCGACAGCCACATTCATTTCATTTGTCCCCAACAAATTGAAACCGCGATCGCCTCTGGTATCACGACCATGATTGGCGGCGGCACTGGACCTGCGACAGGAACCAACGCCACCACCTGCACCCCTGGCCCTTGGAACATCTACCGCATGTTGCAAGCCGCCGATGCCTTCCCGATGAATTTGGGCTTTCTCGGCAAAGGTAACAGCAGCAAACCAGAAGGCTTGCAGGAACAGGTGGAAGCGGGGGTGATGGGACTAAAGCTGCACGAAGATTGGGGCACCACCCCTGCCACCATCGACACTTGCCTGAGCGTAGCGGATGAATATGATGTGCAGGTCGCCATCCATACAGACACCCTCAACGAAGCGGGCTGCGTTGAAGACACGATCGCGGCCTTTCAAAATCGGGTGATTCACACCTACCACACCGAGGGCGCAGGGGGCGGGCACGCTCCAGACATCATTAAAGTGTGTGGTGAAGCCAATGTGCTACCGTCTTCCACCAATCCCACTCGTCCCTACACGCTCAATACCTTAGACGAGCATTTGGATATGTTGATGGTTTGCCATCACCTCGACCCCAGCATTCCCGAAGACGTCGCCTTTGCTGAATCGCGGATTCGCCGAGAAACGATCGCGGCTGAAGATATTTTGCATGACTTGGGAGCTTTCAGTATGATCTCTTCCGACTCTCAGGCAATGGGTCGCGTAGGGGAGGTAATCATCCGTACTTGGCAAACAGCGCACAAGATGAAAGTGCAGCGGGGACCGCTCGATGGCGACAGCGATCGCAACGATAACTTGCGGGCGAAGCGTTACATTGCCAAGTACACGATCAATCCCGCCATTACTCACGGGGTTGCGGCTCATGTCGGCTCTATTGAAGCAGGCAAACTGGCGGACCTCTGTCTCTGGCGTCCCACTTTCTTCGGTGTCAAACCAGAAGTCGTGGTTAAGGGTGGCATGATTGCCTGGGCTCAAATGGGCGATGCCAATGCCAGCATCCCGACTCCCCAACCTGTCCACATGCGTCCGATGTTTGGCAGCTTTGGCGGGGCGATCGCAGCGACCTCACTCACCTTTGTCTCTCAAGCCGCTCTCGCGCAAGGCATTCCCGCTCAACTCAAGCTGCAAAAACCCGCTGTAGCAGTTTCCAATACCCGCCAACTCAGCAAGCGTGACCTCAAGCTCAATGACTTGTTGCCGCACATGGAAGTTGATCCAGAAACCTACGAAGTCCGAGCCGATGGTGAGTTGCTAACTTGTGAACCCGCGACGGTCTTGCCAATGGCTCAGCGCTATTTTTTGTTCTAAGCCAGTTTGTTCTAAGCCAGCTTATTGACTCAGGGCAAGCGGCGATCGCGACAGCCTCAGTCAACAGTATCGAACTTGTTTTGCGTTAGAATTGGCCCTCGATTGCTTAGGGATCGCTCAGAGCACTCGTTGCCGTAGGATAACAACAAGGAGCCTGCTGCTACTTCTGCCCATGACTCCTGTGCAACTGCGATCGCTGTCAGTAAAGCAGGATAGGGTGAGGCGTCAGGATCTAACTTAAGTTAGATCTTAATAGTTTGCTCCTGATGGGAAGACTTTGCGGTTGAATCGAATTGGTTCAAGCGTCAGAGTCAAGTTCTCTACTTGGATAGACGTTATTCTCTTGCATTTGTGGCTAAATTAAACAGAATCCCCCTCTCGAAAGAGGTGTTTCTCTAGCCAATTGAGAGAATTTAACTAATTTTTAATAACTCTCATTATTTGCATTTCTACACTTCATGAACAATTCGCCCTTTGCCCAGTCTCCAAGAATTGATCGAATTCTTGTTGTAGATGATTCCGCTGACAACTCATTTCTAATCCAGGCAATTTTAGAGGAAGAGGATTACAAGGTTGACATTGCCGATAGCGGCATGGCAGCTTTAGCCAAAATTGATGAATTTCCTCCCGACTTGATTTTGCTGGATGTCATGATGCCCGGAATGGATGGCTATGAAGTGACACGGCGGGTTCGACTCAACCAGAAATTACCTTTTATTCCTATTTTGCTAATCACAGCCTACGACCAGCCCAGCGTTGCCAAAGGCTTGGACACAGGCGCTGATGATTTTATCCGCAAACCTGTAGAGTTTGACGAACTGCTGGCTCGGGTGCGATCGCTGCTCCGCCTAAAACACAGCGTGGACGAGCGCGATCATATTGCCCGCCAGCGCGAAGACTTTGTTTCCCGCTTAGCCCACGACCTCCGCACGCCTCTCGTCGCCGCCGATCGCATGATGGGCTTGTTTCGCCAAGGCGCTTTAGGAGAACTCTCTCCAGACATGAACGACGCGATCGTGACGATGGCTCGGAGCAATCAAAACCTACTGCAAATGGTCAACACACTCTTAGAGGTGTACCGCTTAGAAGCAGGGCGGAAAAGCTTTTCGTTTAGCCCCGTAGATTTACGAGACCTAGTTACAGAAGTCGCTCAAGAACTGGCACCGCTTGCTGCCGACAAAAACATCGCGTTGAAAGTGGATGTAGGTGACCATCTGGGCTATCCTGTCGCCTCCCATGTTTCGGGCGATCGCTTGGAAATACATCGGGTCTTAACCAACTTGGTAGGCAACGCCATTAAGTTCACAGACAGTGGATTTATCACTATCGGATTGTCTTCTACCCCAGCACCCGGAACGGCTACTGCCTCGGCTCCAACTTGGGCGGTGATTACAGTCAAGGACACAGGGACTGGGATTTCGCCAGAAGATCAGGCGATGCTGTTCGAGCGTTTTCGCCAAGGTCAGCATCGACGTTCTGGCAGCGGTCTGGGTCTTTACTTGTCACGCCGCATTATTGAGACTCATCAAGGTACTGTTGACCTAGAATCGGAGTTAGGCAAAGGTAGTACATTTATTGTCCGTCTGCCAGCCAAACAACCTTAATCCTGTTATGCAGGCAATTCCTGATGCTAATTCCTGACGCTTTAGAAAAGCAGCGCACTTTTTTCAGGTCTGGCCAAACCCAGTCGGTTGATTTCCGGTTGGAGCAACTCAAGCGGCTGAAGCAAGCGATTCTGGAAGCGCAAACCAGCATCGTGGATGCCTTAAAGGCAGACTTACAAAAACCCGTCTTTGAAGCCTATCTCACCGAAATCGGCATCATAGATGAGCTGAACTACGCGATCAAAAATTTGCGCGCTTGGACGAAACCGCGCAAAGTGGCAGCCCCCGTCACAGTTTTGCCCGCTACCGCTCAAATTTGCCCGCAACCTTTGGGCGTGGTTCTGATTATTGCCCCTTGGAACTACCCGTTTCAGTTGTGCATCGCTCCTTTAATCGGGGCGATCGCAGCGGGAAACTGCGCCATCCTCAAGCCCTCGGAGCTAACTCCTCATACTTCTCAAGTCATTGCTAACTTAATTCGCCAACACTTTGATCCAGCTTTCATCACGGTGATTGAAGGTGGCGTAGAAACCAGTCAGCAACTGTTAGCCGAAAGATTTGACCACATCTTCTTCACGGGTGGCACCGCGATCGGCAAGCGGGTGATGGCGGCGGCAGCAGAACACCTCACCCCCGTTACCCTAGAATTAGGCGGCAAAAGTCCTTGCCTGGTAGATGCCGACGTGCCGATTGATGTGGCCGCTCGCAGAATTACCTGGGGCAAGTTCACAAACGCGGGCCAAACTTGTATTGCTCCCGACTATTTGTTAGTCCATCGCTCAATCAAGCCTCAGCTCTTGCAGGCGATCGCTGAAAATATTCAAGCGTTTTACGGCGACAACCCAGCTAGCAGCCCCGACTACGGCAGAATCGTCAATCAAAAACACTTTGAGCGCTTAGCCCCACTCCTACAGTCGGGGCAAGTTGTCGTTGGCGGAGACAGTAACCCCACCGAGCACTATATTGCTCCTACCGTGATTGATGGCGTCAGTTGGCAAGACCCTGTGATGCAGGAGGAAATTTTTGGCCCGATCCTGCCCGTTATAGAATATGAAGACTTAAATGAGGCGATCGCGCAGATTAATCAGCGTCCCAAACCGTTAGCCCTGTACTTTTTCTCGCAAAACCAACAACGCCAAGCTCAAGTTTTGCAGGCCACCAGTTCCGGAGGGGTTTGCATCAATGACACTATCTTGCAAGTTGGCGTCCCAAACTTACCTTTTGGCGGAGTTGGCCCTAGCGGCATGGGTCGTTATCACGGTAAGGCTAGCTTCGATACCTTCTCCCATGAGCGCAGCATTCTGAAGAAGCCTTTCTTCCTAGACTTGAAGTTACGCTACGCCCCCTACAAAGATAAGCTGCGCTGGATCAAGCAGATCATTCGATAACTCATCGTATTCTTCTCAGCAAAACGTTGGATAGCAATTTGGTTGAGGGGCAATGGGAAAACCTTGCCCCAGTTCACTTAGGCTAAAGGTAGCGCTCAAGTTCCTGTCGTTGCAAAAGCTACAACTAGCGATCGCTATAACGCTCCACGGCCCAGGGTTCACCACGCCGATGGTAGCCATTGCGTTCCCAAAAACCCAGTTCTTCTCGCTCTAGGAACTCTAAACCATTAATCCATTTGGCGCTCTTCCAGGCATAGAGGTGGGGTACGACCAAGCGTAATGGCCCCCCATGATCAGCAGGCAAGGGTTCACCAAACAAGGTGTGGGCAAAGAAGTTTTCTTCTCGCAGAAAGTCTTCTATTGCAATGTTCGTCGTGTAGCCGCCATAGCAATGCTCCATGATGTGAGCGGCTTTGGGAGCTACTTCTACTTGTTTCATGAAGTCCAACACCTTCACCCCTGTCCACTGCACATCCAGCTTTGACCAGGTGGTGACACAGTGGAAGTCAGCCGTGAAGTTACTTTGAGGCATGGCCATGAAGTCTTCCCAAGTGAAAGTCACTTCTTGGGCACTGCCCCACACCCGAAACTGCCATGTTTCTCGATTTACTTCCGGTGTTTGGCCATAGGTCAATACCGGAAAGCCATTGGTGAGGTGCTGACCGGGAGGAACGCGATCGCTGTACTCTGAGCCTGGTTTTTGAAAAAATTTTCCTAACATAAGGCGAAATCCTCAAGAACAGCATCAGAGGAGTTGGGTTGCTATGCCCTACCTCTTTATTACGGTGTAGCAGATTTCTAGCGATCGCCCCAGTCAGGAGCCATAAAAACTAGCGCAATAAAAAAGGGGCAACCGCTTGCCCCCATCACGAATCTGTCTGCAATCAGAATGCAGCTTAAGACTCTTCATCTTCCCCTTCTTCGTCATTGGGATAGACAAAGCCCTTAGAACGTCCGGTCAAAATGGATTTGCCAAGAGAGAGAGCTTTTTGCGCCTGCAACGCGGCTTTGCGCTTCCAGGTCGCTTTACGCATATCTCGCTTAGACTTGGATGTTTTCTTCTTAGGAACAGCCATGCTCGTCCGTGCGGCGATCGCAATTTTTAGACAACCCTCCTATTCTAGGGCATGATGCCTCCATTTAAACCAAGCCTTTTGCAGCTCATTAAGCAATTTTGATTGATCAGCTAGCTGCAAACTAACGATTTACCCCATCAGTTGACTGATTGGGAGTTGTGGTTCCATTAGGCTGTGTAGTTGGTGTAATGACTTGCCCATTGGGAGTCGTAATAGTGAAAGAGCCGTTGTTGGGCGTGTTGTTGGGCGTTGTAGTTGTACCAGTGCCTGGTGCTGTCGTTCTGTTTATTCCTGGTGTTCCTATTCCAGTCGGTTGAGCGCCAGGAGCAACAGTTTGACCATTCGGAGCTGTAATCACTGGCCCTTGATTTCCAGGCGTTGTGGGTGCTCCAGGGGCAAGAGTACCAGGTCCAGCCGGAGTTATTTGAGTGCCGCCACCTGGTCCCGTTCCGGTTCCAGTAGTGCCCCCCTGTCCTGCACCTGTTCCAACACCTGTGCCAGTTCCCGTAGTAGGTGCAACAGTGCCTGCACCCGCGCCCGTCCCGGTACCTGTGCCCGTATTAGCTCCAGTTCCAGTGCCCGGAACAGTTCCAGGAACGGTTGTGTCGGTTCCAGTTCCTGCGCCTGTGCCAACACCTGTGCCAGTCCCAGTCACACCACCCGGAATAGTAGTGCTAGGCCCAGTTCTGTTGCCTGTATTAGCTCCAGTGCCTGTGCCAGGGACAGTTCCAGGAACGGTTGTATCAGTTCCAGTGCCCGCGCCCGTTCCAACACCTGTGCCAGTCCCAGGCACACCGCCCGGAACGGTTGTGTCGGTTCCAGTTCCTGCTCCTGTGCCAACACCTGTGCCAGTTCCGGTAGTAGGTGCAACAGTGCCTGCACCCGCGCCCGCTCCAGTACCTGTGCCAGTTGTGCCGCCAGGCGCAGTCGTGCCTGTTCCACCTGTATTTCCAGTTCGGGTACCTGTACCGCCAGTAGGTGCAGTCGTGCCTGCACCCGTGCCAGTTCCGGTACCTGTAGCACCCGGAGCAGCCGTACCTGTGCCTGCACCCGTTCCAGTGCCCGCGCCCGTTCCAGTTCCACCATTTGGTGCAGCTGGTGTACCAGGTGCTCGACTACCTGCGGGGATGTTGGTTCCTGGCGCTCCTGGTGTGGGTGCTACTGGTACGGTAGCAGGTTGCGAGGGTACAGCCGGAGGTGGCGGTGGAGCGGCTTGAGCGGGTGCTGTCTCTTCAGCTACGCCTTGATTTAGCCGTAACAACGCTTGAGAAGTGCGAAAGTAGGTTGCCCAACGTTGTGGATCAGGACGGCTGCGCCATTGGGTACGGCTGACATCTAGATTTAGTACAGGTACTACCGAGCCTTCACTTTGAGCTGAGACGATGACAGACACTTGACTGGTCAAAATGTCGCGATCGAAACTGCGCTGAGCCGCGGCTCTAGCGGCAATTTCCGCTCGGCGCAAAAGCGTTTCATAGCTCTCCCCGGTGCGGCGATCCAGGGCCACATCTACTCTGGCGGTATAAGCTTGAGCCGCTTGAGGAGCGATCGCAGCTTGGGTGAGCCAAACGCTACCCCCTAATCCTAAGCAGGTTGCCAAGCTCAGAAGTTGCGGGAGTGGTAAAAAACGAAGGTGGGAAGGGGAAAACTCTCGCATGTTTGCTGCTAGCTCCTTACGCGATCACTCAGCAAGACCACTCAATATATTAATGACTCAGACTTGGTTAAACTGGACACCATCTTAAGCGGGGCCAGGTTTAAGCAGTTTAAATGAGTTAGTTATTAGAAATTTAATTCATAATGAAGCAGAATTAACTTAGACTATAGACGGAATTTTAGACGTTGCGTTTTTATCTTGAGGTTTGCAGTTTCTGACCTGAATTTAATGCCTCACGAAGGCAGTCAGATATTACTGTTTCTTATCTCTCTGGAGTTGTGCACTGGGTCAGCCAAACAAACTTGTCAGATAACTTAGTTTTCAATAAAAAAGTTATCGTACTTCTTGTCTTTTTAACCAACAACATGCCACTTGAGCTGAGTAAAAACAGAGCGTAAGGTTCCTATTTACTTGAACTGCCTTCTGGGCACACTATCTAGTAAGAATCTAGGGCATTCAGCATGGTGAAACACTGGGCGATCGCAATTGGTATCAATCAATATCAGTTCTTGCAGCCTTTAAGGTATGCCCAGCAGGACGCCCAGGCTCTGCATGATTTTTTAGTGGAGGAAGCAGGCTTTCCAGCCGAACAGTGCCTACTGCTAACCGATGCTTCGTTACCTGTGGCCGACCGCTCCACTTATCCCACTGGAGGTTCGCTCCAAGCTTGGATTGAGCAGTTTTGCCAACAGTGGGTGCACCCCGGCGACTTGATTTGGTGTTTCTTTAGCGGCTATGGGGTTTGTTACCAAGGCCAAGACTACCTAATGCCGATTGATGGTGATCCAGCCGATATTCCTGGTACTGCCATCTCAGTGCGATCGCTGCTGGGACAATTGGATGCCATTGCCGCCGAGACAGCCTTGTTATGCTTGGATATGAATCGGAGCCAAGGGCTGCCATCGGATCAACCGTTGGGCACTCAGACCTTAGAATGCGCCCGCCAACTCAGCGTTGCCACAATTCTGGCTTGCGAACCGGGTGAGTTTTCATACGAGACTGCCAGCTTGCATCATGGGTGCTTTACGGCTGCCTTGTTGGAGGGGCTACGGTTTGGTAAATGTGACACCCTCGCCGATCTAGATTATTTTTTGCGCGATCGCCTCCCAGAACTGACTGAGCACTACTGGCAACCCGCTCAGCATGCGGTAGTGCTAGTGCCACTAGGGAAAGGGCAGCAGGGCATCTTGCCTCACTCAATGGTGGCTGCAAGCACCTGGAATACGCTCGATCGCCCATCTGACCCGGCTGACACAATGGCTGCTCTCGACTCAGATGCATCTCGTGGCTATATGTCCTTGCAAGCACCACCCCAAGCGGGAATTGGTCTCTCTACTCTCCCTGTTACGGGTCATCCGGGCACGGGTGATTCTGGCAAGGCTGACCCCTCTTCTCGTTCCTCGCCCTACCAGATTTTAGAACGGTTGACTCGTAGGCCAGCTAGTTCTACTACACAACCCGCCCCATCTAGTCCTCTATCCCCTCAATCCCCTATGCGAGATCCCGAAGCAGAACCAGAAATGGCAGATAGCGTATTTTGGCGGCGGTTGCTGGTTTGGGGCGGTTTGATTGCATTTGTTTTGTGCTCAGGCGTGATCATTCGTAATAAAGCAGCCTTTACAGGTCAGCCCATCGACAATGCTGTTGTCTCCACAGCCACCCAATCGTCGAAGTCCACTCCTACGCCTATGGCAACGGTGGCGACTTCAACCACAGGTGCGACAGCAACGGCTCCGGTGGCAAGCCCCACCCCCGTCCCAGACAAGGCTGCGCCTAGTCCTCCTGCTACAGTTGCCGCCTCGGATGTGCCACCCACACAACTGTTACCCGCCGCTCAGACAGCGCTGCAACAGAATAAATCTCAAGAAGCCTTGCGCCTGCTTAATCAGGTACCTGCCAATCAGCAAACCGAACAGTACCGTAATCTGAAAACTCAGGCAGAACAGCAGGTTAATCAAGATTTATTGCAAAAAGCCAGGGTAACGATTCGACCGAATCAAGCCTCTCGGTTTAATCAAGCGATCGCTCAAGCCAGCAAAATCAAGCCAGGTCAACCGCTCTATGACCAAGCCCAACAAGATATTCAGCGCTGGAGTCAAGTGATTTTAGACTTGGCGGAGGGTCGAGCCAAGCAAGGTCAGTTTGGCGAGGCGATACAAACCGCTCGTTTGGTGCCTAAGAATAATGCTGCCGTTTATGGCCAAGCTCAGCAAGCGATCGCGGGATGGCAACAAAGCTCTCAGCAGCAAAAGGCTAACCAAGCTCTGATTGACCAAGCTCAGGGTTCGTTGCGGCGGGGGGAAGCGTCTTCTTACAGTCGCGCGATCGCCTTGGTTCGACGCATCCCCGCAGGTCAACCAGGATATTTGGAAGCTCAGCGACTCACAGGCGAATGGAGCAATATCATTTTAGGGATGGCAGAACTGCGAGCGTCACGGGGGCGGATTCAGGCAGCCTTGCAAACTGCGACTCTCGTTCCATCAGGGACACCTGCTTATGCTCAAGCTCAGAAATCTATTGCTACGTGGAAGCGTTGATTTCGCCTTATTTCTTGCTTCAATCAGCAATTACGGTTGGGTGGTCCAGCCTGAGCGAATTGGAATCTCAATTGAAAACTCAGTTCCTTGGCCGACTTGGGACGTGCATTTGAGCATGCCGCCATGTTTTTCTACCACGATCTGATAACTGATCGATAGGCCCAGCCCTGTACCTTGGCCTACAGCCTTGGTGGTGAAGAATGGATCAAAAATTCGCGATCGCACCGCTTCTGACATGCCAGGGCCATTGTCACTAATCCGGATCAGCATTTGGGAAGCATAAGACGCAGACTGCATCAGTTCTGTCTCAATTTTGATTAACCCTGGATTGAACGGCAGACCTTGAGCTAGACGTTGCTGGTTGTCATTCTCGATCGCATCAATAGCATTGCTGATGATATTCATGAAGACCTGGTTGAGTTGGCCCGCGTAGCACTCCGCTAGGGGCAACAACCCATATTGCTTCACGACCCTGATTGCCGTTGGATCATTCGCCAACTTGAGGCGATGTTGCAGAATCATCAAGGTGCTATCAATGCCTTCATGGACATCGACAGGTTTTTTCTCAGCCTGATCTAGGCGGGAAAAATTCCGCAGTGACAACACGATCTGACGAATGCGATCGGTTCCCACTTTCATCGAAGCCAACATTTTAGGCAAGTCTGTGGCTAAGAAGTCTAGCTCAATTGATTCAGCGTATTCTTGGATGGGCCGCTCAGGGTTGGGGTAGTGTTGCTGATAGAGATGAAGCAGCGTCAGCAATTCTTTGGTGTATTCGCTGACATAGTTGACATTGCCATAAATGAAATTGACGGGATTGTTGATTTCGTGCGCCACTCCAGCCACGAGCTGCCCCAAACTCGACATTTTCTCAGTCTGGATCAGTTGCGTCTGGGTTTGTTGCAGTTCGTTTAGGGTTTGGGCGAGTTGCACCGTCTGGTGTTGGGTTTGAGTCAGCAATTCGGCTTGTTGAATTGCCACTCCCAACTGCGCGGCAATTTGAGTTACAAACTCAATCTCAGACGTTGTCCACGGATGAGGCTGAGAGCATTGATGCACACACAACAAGCCCCAAAGTTCATCACTTTGAATCAGCGGCACCACCAAGTTCGCTCTGACCTGAAACTGCGCCAAAATCTTCAGGTGGCAATCGCTCAAGTTGGCAGCGTATAGATCAGCCACCGCTTGAATTCGACCGAGCCGATAGTAGGGGGCATACTGTTCGCCAAAACAGTGGTCATGAACTTTCCGGTCTAGTACGGAGGTAAAACCAGGCAACACATTTTCCGAAACGAAGACACCATCCCGGTAACTAGACTCTGGCTCAAACCGAAACACACCCACGCGATCGACGTTGAGCAGTTGGCGCACTTCTCGCGCTGTTGCCTGAAAAATCGTTTGCAAATCCAACGATTCACGAATTTTGGTGATCACCTCGAACAACGTTTTTTGTTGCTCAGCCGCTTGTTCAATCTGTTTAGCTTGTGCGGTTGCCATCGCCGCTGTCGCACAGCTTTGCTCATATAATTCTGCTTGCTGAATCGCGATCGCCACTTGGTCGGCCAACTGTTCTAGCAGCTCCATTTCAAAGGCTTGCCATTGGCGCGGCCCTCGGCATTCATGGGCAATCAGCAAGCCCCACAGTTGCTCACCCATACGAATTGGCACTACCAAGTTGGCTTGGACCTGTAGATTGGCTAAAAATTCGATATGACAAGGATGCAAATTAGATTGCTTGACATGATCGATCGCGCGAATCCGACCACGCTGGTACAAGCTGGCATGCTCGGTCGGGAAACATTCGTCTGCATATTTTTCATGCAAAATTGACTGCCACCCCGACGCCACTTCTTCCACCACAATCTCCCCTTGCCAACCCCGCACGAATTGATAAATCACCACGCGATCGGTATCGAGCAAGCCGCGGACTTCTTGCACGATCGTTTGCAAGATGGTCGGCAAATTTAGTGTGCTACGAATTTGGTCACTCACCTGCCTCAGGAGACGAGCAGACTCTAAGGCTTGCTCTAGCTCTTGGGTGCGCTGCTGAACTTGCAACTCCAGACTGACATTCAACCCGTGTATTTGTTGGTAAAGCTGCTGCTGCTGGATGGCCATTGAGAAGTGCTCCCCTAAGGCAGCAGCCAAGTTCCAATCTTCTGGCGTCCAAGGCAAAGCTTGGCCTTGCTTGAGTTCCTGCCAAGCTTCAAAAGAGTTGCGGGGTTGAAATTGTCGCTGATCCGAGTCAAACTGCCCTGCCCACAGGGTTGCGGTATCGATCGCATCTCGAAAAACCGTGAGGTAACCCAAAAATTGTTGGCGATATTGCAGCGGCACAACTAAGATGCCACGAATGAGCGTAGCCCGGAATGCTGGCGCTAAAACTCGCAGTTCTGGTTCCTTATAAAGGTCAGTAATCGACTGCTGCCAAGACTCGGCCTTTGATTCGGCAGGTCTAAAGTACTGCTGCCAGAGGGGGCTTTGTTCGATCATCCAGGTCTGGTCTTGTCCTGGCATCTGCGGTTGAGCCCCACAGGTGGCGATCGTGGCTTGGGTGGGATCGAGTGCGAAGGTGTAGAGTCTGCCACCAGACCCTTGGAGTATGGCTACTGTACGCTCTAAAGCTGCTTGTAGCTGTAGAGTTGGCAGGGTATGGAGTAGAGTCGCAATTTGGTTGATACTGAATTCTTTTGCCGCTTGAGCCCTGGCTTGCCGCAGCAATTCTGCTTGGGCGATCGCGATCGAAACTTGGTCAGCCACTTGCTGTACTACCTGAAGCTCCGACTCAGCAATAATTCGGGGTTGGGCATGATGAGATACCAATAACCCCCAAAGCATCGGTTCGCCAGTCTGGGTTCGGGCATCTTGATGCAAAATCGGCACTACCAAGGAAGATTTCACGCCCATTGCCGTTAGGTAAGCAATGTGGCAAGGGTCTACAGGACGATAACGAATATCTTCTACCTGGAGAGGCAACCCTGTCTCTGGGTTATCTAAAGGGCTTGAACCAATTTGTTCGGAATCGAGGTCTACGATAGAGCGCTGGCGAGCCTTGAGGAACAACTCGCGGGCCCGTGGCGGAATATCATCAGCCGGAAAGTTGAGACCTAACAGTGAAGGCAAGCGATCGCGCTCAATAGATTCAGCAATGACTTCACCACTTTCATCGGGATGAAAGCGATAGATCATGACGCGATCGGTGTTTAAGAAAGACCGCATTTCTTTAACGGTCGCAGTCAAAATTTCTGATAATTCGAGAGATTGCCGAATGCAGGTGGTAATTTTGTGGAGTAAAACCTCTTGACCTGAACGATCTACCGTGGGTCGTAAATCCTGCATTTCCTGTATGTTCTCTAGTGAATTACTTAAAAGCTGATTAGGCCTAAAAAGCCAAAAAGACCTATAACATTTTGCCTGTTTCTAATTGATATTGGAATCAGTAAAAGTATCTAGAAGCCAATTAGCAAAAATCAACTAATTGCCTGGAAGCTTTCACTTCCAAAGAGATTTAATTGAGACTTTTAGGGAAGCAATTTAGTTCTTGTCATTAAGCTTGAAGTTAGCTACTCAGCTAATTGTTGTCGAATTTCTTGGCGCACTTGCATCAAAATCTTGCCGAGCTGATTCTGCCCAGTCCGCTCTGAGCCGCAGCCCCAATAGTAATCTGTGGGTGAGTCTTCTACGATTAGTAATTCATTAGTGGAGAGCAAAACAGATTGAATATCTAAATGCGTCAAAAATTTAGTTAAAACCGCTTGATACATGATTTCTGCTTTTACTTGTTCCCAATCTTCCCGGAACACTCGGCAGCGATCGCGGCCTAAAGTAGCGGCTTCTTCAGGCGTTTTTACAGCGCGAATGGTTGTGATCAGAGGTTCGTGCTCAGTTCCAAAAAACTTCTGGGATTGGTAATAATGCTCAACCGTGGACCAGCTTTGATCATCAATAAAAATGGGATGGGGAGAAAAATTAGAAAAACAGCCGTAGGGGTCGCCAACCTTGTAAAAATAAATGGTCATTTTACGCTTACAGATCTACTTAAACAGGGTCCGGGGCATCGCAAGAATTTGTATCAGTCACAAGCACGATTGAGCGATCGCCCCACAGCACTACGGTACCCATAGGCCAAAGCTCAGGAATCGTTGATAATAGGGCAAAACCGTACCCTTTCTTCCCAGATGGTATGCATTCATGCCAACAGGTTCCTTTGAGAAGACTAACATTGGCTGGCAGACCCAGCAGTTGTTGCGGCAGCCGGGAGAGTGGATTGAGCTGCAACTGAATAAGCTCTTCAGTAGCTCCAATGACCAAACTCCACAGACTTTACCCAGTTGGCTAACGGATGCGATCGAATCCCTTGTCCGGGTCGTCTTTTGGCTGCTGGTGGGATTTTGTTTGCTTTGGCTGACTTGGCAGTTGTTACAAACATTTTTGCCATCGCTACGTAGCTTAAAGTTGCTTTCCTGGTTACAGCGACCAGAAGCCCACTCAAACATCAATGCCCAAGTTAGCCAACTTGATGCCGCCGGATGGTTTCAGCGATCGCAAGATTACCAGCGTCGAGGCAACTACCCAGAAGCCTTCCAAGCTTTGTATTTTGCGCTGCTGCAACACTTGAGTGAATCCAACTTAGTGCCCTTGGAGGCTAGCCGCACCGATGGGGAGTATTGGCAGTTGGTGCAGCATTTTCCCCAAGCTCCGCTTTACCAGCTATTGATTACGACGCACGAACAAATGCGGTTTAACAATATGGCGATTTCGCTCGAGACGTTAAATCGTTGCCAAACAGCGTACCAAGAAATTGAGAGGCGAGAAATCGAGAACCGCATTCCTGCTGGGAGACGCTCTTGATGAATCCTGCGCAAAATCTCTCTCGACGACAAATGTGGTTTGGGGCTTTGGTCATTGGAGCGATCGCTCTACTCACCTTGCTGAGTGCTCCGACTCAAAGTGCTTCCCGTAGTGGTTCAACTTATAGCCGCGCTCCCGATGGTTACGGTGCTTGGTACAGTTTCATGAGCGATCGCGGCACTCCCATCCAGCGTTGGCAGCAACCGTTTGAGCAATTAGCTCAAAAGCAACCCAGCTCAGCGAACCAGGGCAAGATCACGCTGTTACAAATTAACAGCAGGCTGAAGGTAGCGTCCCTCGATGAGAACCAAAAAGCTTGGGTAGAAGCAGGCAATACGCTAGTCGTTTTAGGTGCCCATGCTCCTGTTACCGAGGCAACTTTCCGTACCTGGCAAACCAGTGAAGTGGGTAATGTGCGAGTGGAAACTCGACGACGGCATTACTTACCGAAGCAGGACACCACCAGCCTAGTCCTGGGCGATCGCTTTGGGGCAGTCGTTTGGCAAGAATCTCTGGGTCAAGGTCGAGCCATTTGGGCCACTACACCCCATCTTGCTGCCAACGCCTATCAAGACGATCGCGGCAACTATGAATTTCTAGCTCAACTGGTGACTCAGCCCAAACAGTCGATTTGGGTCGATGAATATCTGCACGGCTATCGTGACCCTGCTAATGCTACAGGTTCAGCTTCAGGTTCAGAAAAGCGATCGCGCAGCTTTCTAGCTTATTTAGCCAACACTGCTCTCTTGCCTGGATTCATTCAAGTGGGAGTATTGCTGCTCTTAGGCATTTGGGCACACAATCGCCGCTTTGGTCAGCCGATTCCAGTCACCACTCCTGCTGTGGATAACAGCAAGGCCTATATCGAAGCTTTGGCAGGAGCTCTCTACAAGGCGGAATCGAGCGAGTTTGTGATTGACACCATTCGCAAAGAAGAGCAATTACAAGTGCAACGAGCTTTAGGGTTGGGCAACCAATTATTAGACCCGGAAACTTTGCTCACCGCTTGGACCCAACAAACTGGACGACCTGCCACAGAACTAGCAGACATGTTACAACTGCGATCGCGCGGTCAACGAGTCAGCGATCGTGACTTGCTGGCTTGGTTAGAAAAAATTCAGACTGTTCGCCATCATCTGCCTCGCTATTAAATCACCTATGACAGAAACGCATGCGGTCATCACTCGCCTGGGTCAGGCCCTCAGCCAAGTTATTGTGGGTCAGCCTGCTCTGGTGCGACAACTGCTCATCGCTTTACTCGCCAACGGCCATGTGATCCTAGAAGGCGTACCCGGTACAGGCAAAACCCTCTTGGTTAAAGTGTTGGCCCAACTGGTCCAAGCTGATTTCCGCCGCATTCAGCTCACCCCCGATATTTTGCCGTCCGACATCCTAGGCACGAATATCTTTGACCTGAACACGCGCAGTTTTGTGCTGAAGAAGGGGCCAGTTTTTACCGAAATCCTGTTGGCAGACGAAGTCAACCGTACGCCACCCAAAACTCAAGCAGCTTTGCTGGAAGCGATGGAAGAACAACAGGTGACGCTGGATGGCGACAGTATGCCGCTGCCATCGTTGTTCTGGGTGATTGCGACCCAAAACTCACTGGAATTTGAAGGCACTTATCCGCTTCCAGAAGCGCAGCTAGACCGTTTTTTATTCAAACTCTTGGTTGAATACCCAGACACCAAAGCGGAAAAGCAAATGCTGCTCAACAGCCAAGCAGGGTTCCAATCGCGTCGTCTGGACTTGGCTCGGCTCAAAGCGATCGCCTCAGTAGAGCAAATTTTGCAAGCTCGCCAAGCTGCTCAAGCGGTCAAAGTCGAGGAGCCTGTATTGGATTATTTGCTGGCTGTGGTGCAACGCACTCGACAACATCCCGATTTGGCTTTAGGCGCTTCGCCCCGTGCCGCAGTTGCCTGGTTGCAAGTGAGCAAGGCTCAAGCGTGGCTCTCTGGGCGAGATTTCGTCACCCCCGATGACATCAAAGCGATCGCGCCTCCGCTCCTGCGCCATCGCCTCATCCTCCGCCCCGAAGCCCAACTCGACGGCCTCAAAATCGACAGCGTCATTGGCTCAGTTCTTAGTCAAGTTCCAGTACCAAGATGATTCCTTCCTGGCGAGTTTACGGTTTACTCCTCCTTGGCATGGCGATCGCGACTGTCTTTGCGGTGGTTTGGCCTGGAGAGGTGCAGCTTAGGATAGCTGTGTTGGCGTTGCTGCTGTTTGATGCTGTGGTTCTGGGGTTAGCCTTTTGGGATGCTCGGCAGGTGCGATCGCACTCAGTCAAAATCGAGCGGCAACCGTTGCAGCGTCTCTCGATTGGCCGCGACAATCCGGTTGTTTTGGCAGTGCAAACAGGAGATCAACCTGCCAGGATTCAAGTCCGAGATGCTTATCCAGTAGCATTTGACGTTTCAGCCTCTAGCCTCCAAGCCACCTTAGCGGCCAATAGTAGCCAGGAGCTAACTTATACCATTCACCCCACGCAACGGGGGCAGTTTCAATGGGGCGATGTGCAGGTGCGGCAACTAGGAGCTTGGGGGTTGGCATGGCGAGATGGGAAAGTGCCGCAAACTCAAACAGTAGATGTTTATCCAGATTTGTTGGGTTTGCGATCGCTTTCGATCCGCCTCACCTTGCAATCTACCGGAGCCATTCGCCAAGCCCGACGGTTGGGGATGGGCACCGAATTTGCCGAATTACGAGAATACGGTGTAGGGGACGATCCGCGCTTAATCGACTGGAAAGCTACCGCTCGCCGTAGCCGTCCCTTGGTGCGGGTGTTGGAGCCAGAGCAAGAACAAACCTTGATTGTCTTGCTAGATCGAGGCCGTCTGATGACCGCGCGAGTTCATGGCCTAACTCGATTTGACTGGGGCTTGAATGCCACATTGTCTCTAGCTTTGGCAGGTCTGAATCGGGGCGATCGCGTGGGGGTAGGAGTGTTCGATCGCCAGCTTCACACTTGGATTCCACCAGAGCGAGGTCAGCACCATCTCACCAAGCTGATTGAGCGTTTAACCCCGATGCAACCAGAGTTATTGGAACCAGACTATTTGGGGGCTGTGACTCGCATGGTCAATCAGCAAACTCGCCGCGCCCTAGTCGTAGTGATTACAGACGTTATTGATACCACTGCTTCTGCTGAGTTGTTAGCCGCTCTCGCCCGCCTCAAACCTCGTTATTTACCTTTCTGTGTCACGCTGCGCGACCCCCAAGTTGATCAACAAGCCCACCAAATAACTGAGGATGTTGCCTCTACTTATAGCCGTGCTGTGGCTTTAGATCTATTGGCCCAACGTCAAGTCGCTTTCGCCGAGCTACGTCAAAAAGGCGTGCTAGTTCTAGACGCACCTGCGAATCAAATTACTGAGCAATTGGTCGATCGCTACCTGCAACTAAAAGCCCGTAATCAGCTTTAACCTGTCTGCCCTGTTGGCTTTCTGCGACTGCAATATATTAATAGAAGTGTAAAAAGACCCATACCAACCAAATATTTGAAAGGGGATGGAATGACAGGGCTAGGAGAGAAAAAGCCTTCAATCGTTCCCGCAATGATTAGCATAGGCACAATGCCATAGGTTAACTGAGCTGCCTTAAGGCCATACAGCCGCAGAGCATCCGCACGGCGATACTTGCCGGGAAACAACAGCCCTCTAGCAATCAATAATCCTGCGCCTCCAGCCAAAAAGATGGCGGGTAACTCAAGCGAGCCGTGGGGAAAAACAAAGGCCCAAAACGGATAAGCCAAATTATTTTGGCCAACCAAAGTAGCGATCGCCCCAATACTTAATCCGTTAAAAACTAAGAGAAATAGAGTGTAAAGACCTGCGGTCATGCCTCCCGCGATCGCCCCAAAAGAAACCGAAAGATTGTTGGTCATAATTCGGGTAGAAGCCAGGGGTTCGATGCCTACAATTGACCCCATCCACAATTCACCCTTGTCTCGCACTTTGGTAATTAGCTCACCCGGTACCAACAACGACAAAAAGGTAGGGTCTTGCCAAGCGAACCACCAAGCCACTAAAGATCCAGCCAGAAAACACGCGGTTGCCAAAGCAATGTAGGCCCAAGTTTCTTGCACCAAAGCTGGAAAGCCCCAACGGTAAAAGTCTAGAGCCGCCTGCCATTCCTGTCGTCTGGAGCCTTGATAAATCTGCGTATAGCCGCGAGAAGCCAGGGTTTGCAAGTCTTGCACGAGAGCGGCCCCAACTTGATTAGTGCGGGCACGAGCCAAATCTGCCGAAACGGAGCGATATAAACTGGCTAATTCTTTGATTTCAGCGGCTGGGATTGACTTCAAACTCCGTTTTTCTACTTGCTTCAGTAGCGCATCCAAGCGTTTCCAATTAGGTTCACGCCGTGCAATCCAGCGCTGAATATTCATACTTTATAAATTTTCACTCCGCTCTAAGCTAAGCGTAGCCTAAGATAGCGTCAATCTGGTTCCATTCATTCCCAGGAGAACTTGGCTAGTGTCGTCTCCAAATTTGAACCCCGGTGGCCCCATGCGACCGCTCAGCATCGGTAATGTAGTGAGTGCGAGTTTTCGGCTCTACAGCTCCCACCTGAAGCAATATTTTGGCATTGCCTGCAAAGCGTATCTCTGGGTGCTCGTGCCTGTTTACGGTTGGGCTAAGTACTCAGCTTTATCGGCGTCGATCTCACGATTAGCTTTTGGGGAATTGGTCAACCAACCGGAGAGCACCAGTACCGCTGAACAGCGAACGAATGCTCGGAAGTGGAGTTTTTTGTTAGCTGGGCTGTTCGTTGGGCTACTTGCCCTCGGTATTGTTCTGGCCTGTTCTATCGTTTTAGGAGTAGCAGTTGGAATTTTGGCATTTGTAATTGGCGCTGCCCTGGGAAACAGTGTTCTAGCCGCCGTGGTTGGTGGCATTTTTGTGGTCATCGCCGTCCTTGCTTTTACTGTGGGGCTGCTATGGATTTCCGCCCGCTTTTTGGTGGTCGAAGTTCCTTTAGCCCTTGAGGACAACATGACTGCCAGCAAAGCGATTAGCCGCAGTTGGGACTTATCTCAGGGGTTGATTTGGCAATTGGTAGGTGTAGTTTCAGTCGCATTTCTCATCACTATTCCCATCCAACTTTTGTTCCAGGTGGTGATTAGTGTCTTACAAGCGGCGCTAGGACAAGATTCTGTCGCTGATTCCGCCTTGTCAGTTATCTTTTCTGTGCTGATTTTGAGCTTGAGCTTGTTGAGTGGCATGATTATCATGCCGTTCTGGCAAGCCCTTAAAGCGGTGGTTTATTACGACCTCCGCAGCCGCCGAGAAGGGTTGGGATTGAAATTACGCGATCGCTAACCTTCCCCATTGCATCTCTAATCAATCTCTCAACCTCTTTATACTTCTCCCCAGCGCCCTCACCGAATCCCTGATCTCTCCCTACCCCGAGCTATGCAGACGAAAGACCATGCGCTTCTTTAATCGAATTATCCTTCAGACACCAGAAAGCGTAGAGTTGGAATTTACCCTAGCTGGAATTGGGAATCGGGCCTTAGCTTTACTGCTCGATTACACCTGCTTGGGTGGGTGTCTCATTGCCTTCCTATTCATCTGGCTATTTGTTTCTAGTCAAGTTCTAGAATTAGTCAGACAAGTAGCTGGAAACGCCAATAGTGTTGACCTGTGGTTGACGGCGATTACTATTCTGGGTGGCTTTGTGATCTATGTGGGCTACTTTGTCTTCTTTGAAAGCCTTTGGCGTGGGCAGACACCTGGGAAGCGTTACACCAAAATTCGGGTGATTCGCGATGATGGACGGCCTATTGGTTTAGCTCAAGCTACCTTACGAGCTTTACTTCGACCTTTCGATGACACTTTATTTTTAGGCGTATTCTTGATTGCTTTAGGTCGCCAAGAAAAACGTTTAGGAGACTGGGCAGCAGGCACGGTGGTGATTCAAGAGGAGCAAACGATTGCTGCTGCCACCTTTCCCATTTCTCCAGCAGCCGAGGAATTAGCGATCCAGTTACTCAAAATTGCAGATTTATCCCATTTGCTGCCCGACGACTTCGCTGTGGTTCGAGAATACTTGCAGCGCCGGGGTGCAATGTCATCCAAAGCCAAGTCAGAAGTTAATTTACAATTGGCTCGTCAAGTAAAAGAAATAATTTTGCTGGAAAAAGTACCGTCGAAGACAACCCCAGATTTGTTCTTAGAGGCAGTTTATCTCGCCTATCAACAGCAATCTACTAAATAAATGTAGGGCGCACCACGTACGCCCTAGTGATGAATGAGTTATAGCTTTTTAACCACCCATGCCAGGAATCAAGCTGCTAGTCAGCCGCTTAATTGCTCGGTTGGCGACATCAGCGTAGCGCAGTTCACCGCAGAGAATTTTGCCCATGCGTTCTGTAGCCGAAGGACGCTTGATGCCGACTTTGTAGCCAATGCCAGGTACCCGATAGAAGACACCCGCAATACGCTGCGCCCAAGCCATATCCTCGCCCCATTCTTGGTTGATGATTTGGGTATAGCGCTCTAGAGCACTGCGATCGCCTGTTAGAGCTTGGTTAATCGCTTCAGCCGCCTTCATTCCACTAAAAATAGAAGGCCGAATCCCTTCTGCGGTAAAGGGATCAACCACACAAGCAGCTTCTCCCGCTAGCACCGCATTTTGGGTGTGCAGTTTTTGATTACCGTCCCACAAGCAGAGCGGATGCCCATATTGTTGACTGGACTTGACATCCACGCCAAACAGCGTGGCATACTCAGCCAGCAAAGCTTTCATATCCTGGGGTTCACCACCTCGGAAGGTACCAATACCCAACGAATAGCCATCGGCTTTAGGGAAGTTCCAGATGTAGCCATTCTTCACCATGCCAAACTCAAAGTGAATAGGGTTGCCGCTTTCTACTTGAGCGGGCACCTCTGCTTCCAAAGCTCCGGCTAAGCGACGCTTCCGCTCTTTGAACCCTAGCCACTTCGCCATCGGACCTTTGGCACCATCGGCAGCAATGAGATAGCGTCCCGTCACTGGGCCTTCGGCTGTATTCACTTGCCAGTGGTCGCTCTTAAACTGAATTCCTGTAACTTCCGTGTTGTCTCGCAGCTCTGCGCCTTGCTTCTGAGCTTGCTGTACCAAGAAGTGATCGAACACATCTCGCCGCACCATCCACATCGGCTCTGGAGTTTTTAGCTCAACTTCCACGGGGTCTTCCATTTTCCAGGTGAAGCGCACGGAGTTGACCTTGAGTGAAATCGCTGGCGTGAAGTCGAAGTCAAACCACTGCGCAACTTGAGGCGAGACTCCGCCCCCACAAGGTTTGTAGCGGGGTAGGGGTTCTTTTTCTAGCACTAGAACAGAACGGCCTTGCTTGGCTAAATGGTAAGCGGCAGTTCCTCCCGCTGGCCCCGCACCGACAATAATGCAGTCAAACATCATGCTCGCATCTCACTCTTGAATATCAGTTCACAACTCCAGCCTGGCCGATCGCTTAGAACTTTGGGTAGTAGCTTTGCCAAACACTTGCAGTTTGTAGTGCTTTACTAGTCATCCTGACCCAATGGCATCCAGAGCTGACAGACAGGGGTAACTCAGTGAATGTTTCCGTGTTGATCCCAAATCTAAAGCAGCATACGAATAACCCTGCTGTTTCTCAGGGAAAAACAACAGGGATTTCACACGTGTGCTTGGCAATTTAAGTTTCAAAGTAGAGGAATTGGTTCAGTTCCAACAACAATCAATCCGTGAAATCACTACAGTTATATAGTTCATTGAATGCACTGAGTACAAAGCCCTGATGTGGCCCCTAGGATAGTTCATGAAGGCTTGATAAAGTTCTGAGCCACAAGACACTCTGAAATGAGGCTAAGCCAATGAACTGGGAAGTATGTGTGCAGTACGCCAACGGCAGTAAGCGAGTTCTGCGTTCTTATAAGAATCGCGAGACTGCCTTGAAGTGCATCGACACAATCTACTCCATTCAGGGGTACCCCATGCACTTAGCTTACGTGGTTCGTCAGACACCCATGCCAGCACTTCAATATGCCTAAACCCGAAAGACGAACTTCAATGTTGCTCGCTTGAGTGCTTAGCTCTAGAACAATCTAGCTCTATGGCTCTATAGGATTAAGCTCCAAACCTGGGGTTGAGCAGAACAATCTAGACGGTGGTGATATCTTTCTCCTTCTCTGCCAAAACTTCTTCAATTCTGGCAATGTACTTGTCCGTCAGTTTTTGAATTTTATCCTGCAAGTCTCGCGCTTCATCTTCGGACACCTCGCCAGCTTTTTCTTGTTTACGGACGCTATCGACCGCATCGCGACGCACATTGCGAACTGACACTTTGCCTTCTTCGGCAAACTTGGCCGCTAGCTTCACGAGTTCTTTACGGCGATCGCTGGTGAGCGGTGGAATATTTAGGCGAATGGTCGAGCCATCGTTACTAGGAGTTAAGCCAATGTCGGATAGGGAAATGGCTTTTTCAATCAAGTTTAGGCTACCGCGATCGAAGGGTTGAACCGTAATCGTGCTGGCATCTGGCGTATTGATAGTTGCCAGAGACTTGAGAGAAGTTGGGGCTCCGTAATACTCCACCATGACTCGATCGAGCAGAGATGTGTTGGCTCGTCCAGTCCGAATTGTATTGAAAGACCGTTGAGTTGATTCAACGGCTTTTTGCATCGAATTTTCAGCGTCAGCTAATTTCACAAGAACCTCCCACGATCGTTCCAATTGTTTCTCCCGTCACGGCCCGCAGGATGTTACCGCGTACCGAGAGGTCAAACACAATGATAGGAATGTTGTTATCTTTGCACAGTGCGATCGCAGTACTATCCATCACGCGCAAATCTTGCTGCAAAACATGGGCGTAGGTGAGGCTTTGGTACCTACGCGCGTTGGGGTTCTGGTGCGGATCGGAGTCGTAAACGCCATCTACCTTAGTAGCCTTGAACAAAACATCGGCACTAATTTCCGCTGCTCGCAACGCTGCTGTGGTGTCGGTCGTGAAGAAGGGATTGCCAGAGCCTGCCCCAAAGATCACAACTCGCCCTTTTTCGAGATGACGAATGGCTCGCCGCCGAATGTAAGGTTCTGCCACTTCTTGCATGGCGATCGCAGTCTGCACCCTTGTCGGCACGCCCATCTGTTCCAGAGAGTCTTGCAAGGTCATGGCATTCATGACGGTGGCAATCATGCCAATGTAATCGGCGGTTGCCCGGTCCATTCCAGCCGCAGCTCCCTTAACGCCGCGAAAGATGTTGCCGCCACCCACGACAATGGCAACTTGGACTCCAGTTGCTACAACATCTGACACTTCTTGGGCAATAGCTTGAACCACTGCTGGGTCAATCCCATAAGCTAGATCGCCCATTAAAGCTTCACCGCTTAGTTTGAACAAAACCCGCTGATAAACAATCCCCATGTAGCGACTACTTTTTAACTCAAATTGCCTCCAACTAAAGATAACACTAAGCTGTCGGAGGTCAGCTTTTAGGAGCCGCAAGCATTGCTAAATACGCCATTTAACAGAACAACCTACGGGTTCAGTTTCTGCTACAGGTATTGCATTGCCCTCTAGGACACGAGCGATCGCGATTTGAAAGTTGGGCGATCGCACAGCACTGACGTCTTCTGGATTGTCGTCAATGCGTCCGTGATAGCGCACAATGCCCGCTTGGTCTAGCAAGAAAACTTCTGGCGTTATTTTGACCCCAAAGCTACGCCCTACATCTTGGGTCACGTCTCGCAAATAGGGGAAGTTCAACTGTTGCTCAACCGCGAAGTGCTTCATATTCTCGAAGCTATCATCTGGGTATTGCGTGGCATCGTTGGGATTAATCCCAATTAAGGTAAACTTTTGAGCTTGAAAGGTAGCTTGAATTTGTTTGAGGCGGTTTAAGTAGAGCCGTACGTAAGGGCAATGGTTACACATAAACACTACCCCTACTGCTTTCGACCTTTCTAGATAACGAGCAAGATGGTGCACTGCATTATCTATTCCTGGGAGTTCAAAGTCTGGAGCGTAGCTGCCTATTGTTGTACCTACTGTTTCCATGAAACTGAATCCGCTGAATGTTCAGAAGAGTTTAACGGGCAGCAGAGGCTTCCCATCTAGCTCTCCATCATAGTCCGCTCGTTGCAGGAATGATCTAAGGTTGAGAATAAGAGGTCGATTGCGGCAAGGTGCTACCCAACAGTTGCCTTACTTTTGCCAAAATCACGTCTAAACCCGCATCTTTTGCCGCTAGGTCATCGGCCATAAAATAAGGTCGTTGGCTGATGGATGCTAAATCATTTCTGTCAATCCAGCCGGAGGCTAACAGGCAGAGAGGAGGGCGCTCTAAGGATGATTTTAAGCGATGAATAATACCATAGCCATCTAGCTTGTTTTCTGATTCAGGCAAAGGGTCAAGAACAAAATCAACAATCACCAAATCGTACTGAGCTGCCACCGCAAAAAAGTGATTGGGATCTGTAAAAACAGTTACCAAAAACTCTTTTCTTAAGAATCTTTGAACTGATAAACTCCAATTAACGTCATCGTCTAAGACCGCAATCTTATGCATTTTAGCTGGGAGTTAATACTCCTCTTCTAGTGAGCTTGTGGCATTTCTGAAGCCATTGAAATTTTGGGGCGCTCCATAGTAATAGCAACAACTTAATATCTTCATAATTTCATCCTATCAGTTCAGTAAAAACCGCTGAGCAAAGTTAGGATTACTTAGGAATTAAATTTTTATTTCACAATCTTTGTAACTATTTTTAAATTACTAAAACGATAGATTTAGTTGTATGAAACCTTATCAGCAAATTGCGATCGCGGAATGTGGAGAACCATTAGTACCCATTCCACTGGATATATTTGCCACCGAACATCTCCATGCTTATCAAAAGTTAGGGGCTCCTTATGGTGACAAATCGCCCTACTATTTGCGGGAACAAGTGGTGGCTCGCTTGCTCCAGGCTCAGCAGCAACTGCAAGCATGCTGTCCTAGTTGGCGGATTCAAGTTTTTGATGCTTACCGTCCGATTGCAGTACAGCAATATATGGTGGACTACACCTTTGCCGAACTGGTGCAAGCGCAAGGGTTACAACTTCAGGAACTCACGGACGCTCAGAAACAAAACATTTGGGAGCAAGTGCATCAGTTTTGGGCGGTACCGAATGTGAACCCTGCTACGCCACCTCCTCACAGCACTGGTGCTGCGGTAGACGTAACGCTGGTAGATGCATCCAGTGCTCCTGTAAATATGGGATCTCCAATTGATGAGATCTCTCCCCGCTCGTTTCCAGATTTCTTTGCCGACCAGCCAGAACCGGAAGCGCAGCAATATCACCAAAATCGGCAACTACTCAAGCAAGTGATGACCAGTGCGGGTTTTCTGCAACACATGAATGAATGGTGGCATTTCTCCTGGGGCGACCAACTGTGGGCCTGGTTGAGCACTGGAGCCAACCCAAACCCTGACCCTCATGCCGTCGCTGCTCGTTATGGTCGCGCCGAGCTTTAGCTAGGATGGCAACATTGTCACTAGGCTTATCTTGCAGAAATGCAGGCAGCATCCAGCAAGATCAAGCGCTCTGTACTAAAGACAGTACAATGGGGAACTGTTGGAGCGATCGCAGGCGTAATTCCTTGCTCTAATCGTGTTTGGGCTTCACGCACTGCGGGCTGGAACTGCTGGAACCAACGATTGCTCGCCAAGTAGTGAGGGGTAAATGCTTCTTGATCTAGCAACCAAAAGTTAATGCCGTACTGCTGGATAAACTGCTTAACAGCTTCTTGGTTGGGGCTGTACTGCGCTTGCAACAAATCTGTGACTCTTTGGCGAAACTGACTGTAATACCCTTGGTGGAACGGCAGCGCATATTCACGCCCCGCCAACACAGGCCGCTGGCCAAAATAAGGCACAAAATTAGCTTCTTCTGAGAGGGAAGCTACTAAGCTTGCTTTGGGCGTTTTTTGCAAAAACTGATAGAGCGCAGGGGCTTGTCCTTCCTTGTATTTTGTGTCAGGAAAACGCTGGTCATAACTGGGGTAGAGTAACAAAGCTGCGCTCACCAGAACTATAATTCCAATCGCTAAGTACTGTTTTGGGGCTGACTGAGACTGAGTAGCCCATCGCCATAAAGCATCGAATAACGTAATCAGGACAATCCCAGTGGCGATCGCAGTAATGACGCGGAAACTATGATGGGTATAGCGGCTAGGCAATTGCAACTTAAATAGCAGCAAGTGAGCCAGAGTAAATAGCCCCACCGAAGCGGCAAAAATCTGCACCAACAACCGGATCTGAGGTTGCACTTGCTGGAGCAGCGGCAAGCGATCGCGATATCGCCAGAGCAAGGGTAGCAGCACACCCACAGTCAGCAATGGAGGCAACCATAGCGCCGGGAAAAAGCCACTCCGCTCAGCCGTGAGCCAAAAGTCCCAAGGATCATTTACATAGAACCGACTGCGGCCTTTTTCACCAAACTCTGGCATTCGCCTCGCCATATCTGGCGTAATCACAGAGCCGTACTCAGAGGTTTGCAAGACAAAGGGCAACAACACCACAAACGCCACGGCTAAGCCTGCTACACAGAAGAGATAGTCTTGGCGATCGCGGGAGAAACACAGCCGCCCATTTTCCCAGCGAACTAAGGTGAGCACTAGGGTTCCAGCGCTAATCAACAAAATTTGCGGGTAAAACAGTCCTTGCAACGCGATCGCCACTAGACAAGGCAGGAGCGATCGCCGCAGCAGATAGTACAGAAACGCCAGAAACAGCGGATACAAAAAGGCTCTGGGTGTGGCAGTCACCAAGTCATCCTTCATCCAAACCGTTTGGTTGAGCAGCAATGTAGCCAGAAAACCCGCCGCAGGTACCGGAAACAGTTGCAAGCTGACACCAAAGCAATAGGCTGTCATCACCAAACCTAAGGCGATCGGTAATAGCTTGTTCAACAAAAAAGGATGAACCCCGATCGCCGCAAACAGTTGGTAAAACTTGGTGTAACCCCAAGGCGCTACAGATTGAAAATAGTTGGCAATAAAATCGTTGGGCAGTAATTCTGGGTCGAGGAATCGCTGCATCCAAAACACATGCTGCCGCGCATCATCTTGGACAACATATTCACCGCTAAAGGCTTGCTGTAGTGCCATGCAGCCATAGATCGCGGCAAAAGTCAGGCTCAAACTGAACCAAAAAGCTAACTGGGCTTTGGAAGGTTTCGCCGTCGTCAGCCCGTGATGCAAAGGCGTAATCAGCATAGGAGTGGAGATGCAGTGTGCTGAGAAAGCGCAGGCAATTAAAATTACTGTAAACTTCTGGCAAGGATTTAATATTCTTGCAATCCTACTACATCTGGATTAAGGGAGTTGGCATGGCATCCAGGGCTGCATCCGCCACTTCCCTCAGGGGCGCTACCGAGGTTAAGGTCCGCAAACAGTTTCGACTAGGTGGGAAACGGTATCCTATCTGGCTGAAGCTTTTGCTACTCACATCGCTCCTGTTGGGTCTCTGCTTTCGCTTCGTTAACTTAGACCGCAAACTCTACTGGCATGATGAAGCGCTGACTTCGCTGCGAGTGTTTGGCTACACCCAAACAGAATTAGTACAGCAAACCTTTAATGGCCAGGTCGTTGAGGTAGCAGCGCTGCAAAAATATCAACACCCCAGTCCGGATAAAGGTTGGGGCGACACGCTCACGGCACTAGCTGGCAATGCAGAGCACCCACCGCTTTACTACTTGCTGGCCCGCCTCTGGAGTGACGGGTTTGGCAGCTCGGTTGCAGCGATGCGGAGTTTACCCATTGTGATCAGCCTGTTCGCCTTTCCCTGCATTTATTGGCTTTGCTTAGAACTCTTCGAGTCTTCCTTAACCGCCGCGATCGCCTGCGCTCTGATTGCGATCGCCCCTTTTCATGTAATTTATGCCCAAGAAGCGAGAGAGTACAGCCTTTGGGCAGTCACGGTTTTATTTTCTAGCGCTAGTTTCTTGCGGGCGTTACGACTTCAAACCAAGCAGGCATGGGGATTGTATGCGATCGCAGTTAGTTTGAGTCTGTACACCCATGCCTTAGCAGGTTTAGTTCCCATCGCTCACGGGGTTTACCTGCTAGCGACTCAACGCGATCGCCTATTTAAAACTTTCAAATCTTTTGCTTTAGCCGCGATCGCAGGACTCGTAACCTTTGTGCCTTGGATCGTTCTGGTGGTGCAGAATTGGGCGCAAGTTCACGCCGCTACCGAGGGAGTTAGACGTGCTCAAACTTTGCATACCATCATTGGCAAATGGTTCATCAACCTGAATCGAGTTTTTGTCGATATTGAACTTGGTTCTGCGAATATTATTTTTGTTCTGTTAGCAGCGGTTGTCTTCTATTGGCTTTGTCGCCATACCGCTCAGCGCATCTGGCTATTTATTGTCAGCTTAATTGTGGTTACGGCATTTCCCTTAGTCATTGCTGATTTAATTCTACAAAGCCGATATTCCACCAATCTCCGCTACCTAACTCCCTGTTATATGGCGATCGAATTAGCGGTAGCTTATTATCTCGCCACTCATTTGCGATCGCGTCAACTGCGCCAACACAAAGTTGCGAGAACGGCATTAGTGGCTTTAGTTGCTGCTGGAAGTTTAAGCTGTTTAATTAGTTCTCAATCTGAGGTTTGGTGGCATAAGAGTATCCAGAAAACTGGGTTTTATCCTGAGTTTTCTCGCATTGTGGATCGCACTACTAATCCTTTAATTATTAGTGATAGCAGCAATGCGGTCGACGTTCTATCATTGAGCCATTCTCTAGATCCTCAAGTTCATCTACAGTTATTACCTGCAACAGTAGTTCCGCAAGTTCCTGTCCAGTTTAGTGATGTGTTTTTATTCAGCGCCTCTATTCCACTACGAGAGAATTTAGAAAAGACGCAAAACTTTCAAGCTCAACCACTCAGTAAAACTCGTAATGTCTTTCATCTAACAAAACTTCCTGCCTCGTTGAGGAAATAACACTCATTGTATTGCTCCACCATCCAGGCCTGAATCATGCCAGAACGTTTATCCATAGGCAAAGAAACTTCTACGGCCACATCCAATCCACAAAGCCTTTATCCTGCCTTTTCTTTAATTCTTCCGGTCTACAACGAGGAACAGCACGTCGCCATCACACTAGAACACTTACATCAACAGTTTCAAGCAGCTGGTTGTCATTACGAGATCATCGTGGTCAATGACGGTTCCACTGATCGAACCAGTCAGATTCTGCAAGAGCTATCCGGGATTCGCTTGATTCAGCACAGTCAAAATTGGGGTTATGGTGCGGCTTTAAAAACGGGAATTCGCCATGCTAGATATTCTCTGATTGTGATTACGGATGCGGATGGTACCTATCCGAATGAGCGAATCCCAGAACTAGTGGCTCTGGCTCAGCATGCAGATATGGTGGTGGGTGCGAGAATTGGTGAAAACGTCAAATATTCTAAGCTTCGCAAGATTCCCAAGTGGTTTCTGTTGCACTTCGCCCAATGGATTACTAACTGCCGCATCCCTGATATCAATAGTGGCATGCGAGTGTTTCACAAAGATATTGCGGAACGTTTTCTTAATATCTTGCCTAATACTTTTAGTTTTACAACTACTATTACGCTGGCCATGCTGACAAACAACTATGTAGTTCAGTATGTGCCAATTGATTATTATCATCGAGTTGGCAAAAGCAAAATTAAACCGATTCGAGATACTCTGAGATTTCTCCAATTAATCTTAAGAACTGGAGTTTATTTCGCTCCACTGAGAATTTTTCTTCCGGTTGCAAGCATCTTCTTTTTAGGATTTTTAGTTACCTTAATTCAAGACATCTTTGTGCGAGAAGATCTCACCGAGCGAACCATGATCTTGTTTATTGCAGCAACCCAAATTGGCATGTTTGCCCTGTTAGCAGACATGATCGATAAGCGCAGTCAACGTTAAGTGCTGCCTTCAACTCACTTACTTACTATCTAAAAATTCATCTAGATAGCTTCAGAAATTCAACATCAGTACTCTGTAGTTAATGCAGTTCTAGGTCTTAACTAACAGTTTCTGACGCTTGTCCCGATCGCTATGCTCTCTGCCAAACTCTTTGCTGCACTGTTATTTGCTTTAGCCTTGCCTGCTGGGACGATTTTGCCAATCCCTGAGGCGATCGCTCAACCTACCGCCACACAAAAACCTGCAACCCCAAATTCAGTTCAGAAAACCGAAGCGGATCAACTGCAAAAGCAAGGCTTTGCTCAACTTGAAGCGCGAGAGTTTGCCGCTGCCGAAAAATCTTGGCAACAAGCACTTCAGATTTATCGGAGTTTGGGCGATCGCGAAGGGGAGTTTCTGATTCTCTATTGCCTCGGCTTGCTGCACTACACCCAGCAAGAGATTCCCCCTGCTGCCAGCTACTACGAACAAGGGGTGAAACTAGCACGACAGTGGGGCGATGCCGAGAAAGAATGGCAAATGCTGAGTACTCTCGGCACCATTTATGCGTCCGTTGGCGAGAACAAGCAAGCACTGAGCTACCAGGAACCTGCCCTGGCCTTGGCCCAAAAGCTTAAAGATGTGCCCAAGCAAGCGCAAGCGTTGGAAAGCTTGATCAAAACATCGCAAGAGTTGGGAGATTTTGCCCAGGTCAAGACTTATCAGCAACAGCAAGCCGCGATCGCCGCTCAACTTCCATCTTCTACCAATACCCTAGACCCCACCATGCAAGCGCTGAAGGAAGGGCAAGCGTTGTTGATTCAAGGCTCTGGAGCTTCGGTGCAGCAAGCGATCGCGAAGTTTGAGCAAGCGAGAGTCAGTGCTAAAAAGAACGGTGAGCGGCAACAGGAAATCTTAGCTTTGCTAGCTTTGGGAGCCGCGCACGACAGCTTGGGCCAAAAGCAACCCGCGCTAGAGGCTTACAAACAAGCATTGCCATTGGCGCAACAGTCAGGCGATCGCTACAGCCAAGCGACAATTCTTGTGGGCATGGGTCAGGTCTACAATTCCACAGGCCAACTTGAACTCGCCTTAGCTACTTTCAACCAAGCGCTCCCCATCTTGAAGGAGATCAAAAACCGGGCTGGAGAGGGGACGGTGCTCAACAACATGGGCAATATCTCCAGTAAGCTCGGCAACTATGCCCAAGCGCTGAACTATCACCGCCAATCGTTGGCGATCGCGCAGTCCACCGGAGACCACACCCGCCAAAACCGCACCCTCAACAATATGGGCTTGGTGTACAGCAAACTGGGCCAGTACCAAGCTGCCTTTGATGCCTTCAATCAAGCACTCGCCAGTCTGAAAGCTGATAGCGATCGCTTTGACCGCGCCACCACCTTGGCCAATCTGGGGACCGTCTATTCTTATGTAGGCCAATTAGACCAAGCCCTAGAAAGCTTTCAGCAAGCGCTAGCGGTCCTCAAAGAAGCAGATGACCCCGGACGCGAAGCTTATGCTTTAGCCAATATTGGCAGCGTGTATTACGACCGCCGCGATTACGAGCCAGCCCTAGATTATTACCAGCGATCGCTGAAGCTACTCCGCCAAGTCCAAGACGCCGAAGGAGAATCCACGGTTCTCAACAACATTGGCTTGATCTACGACGACCTGAAACAACCCCAACTCGCCTTAACCTATTACAACCAAGGTTTAGCGATCGCCCAAAAGACTAAAGACCCCGCTGGGGAGGCGACCACGCTGATCAATCTAGGACGGACTCATTACACACGCCAGGATTACGCCAAAGCCGCTAGCTACCAAGCTAAAGCCGCCACTCTAGCGCAGAAAATTGGCAATCAACGCGTTGCAGGCTATGCCCTCGGCAACCTCGGTCGCGCTCAATTGGCTGCCAAGCAATTAACCGCCGCAGAAACCAGTCTGCTCGCCAGCGCTCAAGCATGGGAATCTTTGCGAGCTAGTCTAGGAGATGATGACCGCAATAAAATTTCCCTTTTTGAAGAGCAAACCAGCACCTATCGCCTCTTACAAAAAGCCTTAGCTGCCCAGAACAAACCAGAGGCAGCGCTGGAAGCGGCTGAGCGCGGTCGGGCCAGAGCGTTTGTGGAACTTTTAGCCGAACGCTTGCCCACTCAAGCTGACGCCGTCGCCAAAATCCAGCCGCCTAATTTGGCTCAGATCCGAGCGATCGCCAAGCAGCACAACACCACGCTGGTCGAGTACTCCGTCATCGACGACGACGAGAGGAATGTGAACGGTGAACCTCTGCGCGAGTCAGAATTATTCATTTGGGTGATTCAACCCAACGGCAAAGTGGACTTTCGTCGGGTGGACTTGAAACCGCTGTGGCAAAAGGGAGTGACTCCCACTCCAACCACCCAACCCCTCAAGGAGTTAGTCGCTCGCAGCCGCAGTTCCATCGGGGTCAGAGGATTAGTGTTTCAGGAAGATGCCGAGGCGATCGCCCGTGCCACTGCCGATGCCAACGCCGCTGAAGCCGAGAACAAGCGCTTGCAACAACTGCATCAACTGCTGATCGAACCAATCGCCGATTTGCTGCCCAAAGACCCCAATGCTCACGTCACCTTCATTCCCCAGCAGTTTCTCTTTCTCGTCCCTTTTGTCGCCCTACAAGATGCCAACGGCAAATACCTGATCGAAAAACATACTGTTTTGATCGCTCCCTCAATTCAAGTTCTAGACCTCACCCACCAACAACGCCAACGCTTACAGGCGGCAAGGGACAAGAAAACTGATCCACTTTCATCCTTTCTCCCTTCTCCCTCATCCTTAATTGTTGGCAACCCCACCATGCCCAGCATTCGTCCAAAGTTGGGCGAACCTGCCGAGCAACTGGCTAGCCTACCAGGAGCCGAAAAGGAAGCCAAAGCGATCGCCACCCTCCTCCGCACCCAAGCCCTCATCGGAGATCAAGCCACCAAAGCCAAAATTTTGCAGCAACTTCCGCAAGCTCAGATCGTTCACCTAGCCACACATGGCTTGTTGGATGATTTTAAGGGCTTAGGCGTACCGGGAGCGATCGCTTTGGCTCCTTCTGGACAAGATGACGGCCTCCTCACTGCCAGCGAAATCCTTAAATTGAAGCTCAATGCAGAACTGGTGGTCTTAAGTGCCTGCGACACTGGACAGGGAAGAATTACAGGCGATGGCGTAGTGGGGTTATCCCGCTCCTTAATTTCTGCTGGCGTGCCAAGTGTGATCGTGTCGCTGTGGAAGGTGCCCGACGAACCTACTGCTGCCTTAATGACCGAGTTTTATCGACAACTGCAACGCCAACCCGATAAGGCTCAAGCGCTACGGCAAGCCATGCTAGTAACCAAAGCCCGCTACCCTGACCCGCTGGATTGGGCCGCTTTTACGCTGATGGGTGAGGCTGAATAAATCATGCTGAACCCACTCATGATTCGCCTTTCTAGCATGAGTCTTAGTGCGATCGCTACCACACTCTGCCTTGCCTATTCCACCCTAGCCGCCCAAGTTCCACCCACCCAGCCTCCACTAGAACGACCCAACTCAGCGATCGCCCGGATTCTCTCAGGTCATGCAGCCGTAGCCATTAGCTCCGATGGCAAAGTAGTAGCGGGAGTGAGCCAGGACAAACAAATCAAGTTGTGGAACTCGCAAACTCAAGCAGAAATTCGCACCTTAGCAGGGCATCCATTACCCATTCTGGCGATCGCCTTCAGTCCCAATGGTCAAGTTCTCGCCAGTGCCAGCCACGACAAAACCATCAAACTTTGGAGCGTACCCACCGGGCAACTGCTACAAACATTGACGGGGCATACCGATTGGGTAGAAGCGATCGCCTTCAGTCCTAATGGTCAAGCGTTAGTGAGTGGTGGTGGCGACAAAACGATTCGAGTTTGGCGTGTGGCTGCTGGAGGACAGAAGTTCAAGTTGGAGCGAACTCTGACGGGGCACCAAGACTCGATTTACGCCTTAGCGATTAGTGCTGACGGACAAACTTTAGCCAGCAGCAGTTGGAATGTAATCAAGCTGTGGCAACTGAGTAACGGCAAAGTGCTGCGGACTTTTTCAGATAACGCTTTTGGCATTAATGCCTTAGCCATTAGCGCCGATGGTCAAACCTTAATCAGTGGCAATGGCGATCGCACCATCAAAGTCTGGAACTTACCAGCAGGTCAAGTACGGCAAACCTTAACAGGTCATCAAGCCGCCATTAGCGCTTTGACGCTGAGCCGCAATGGTCAAACGCTGATCAGTGGCAGCAGCGACAACACGATTAAGTTGTGGCAGTTAACCACCGGACAACTCACCCAAACTCTACCTCGTCAATCCAGTAGTATCGAGGCGATCGCCCTCAGCTCCAATGGCCAAGCATTAGTCAGTGGCGGCTGGGGCGACATCATCAAACTTTGGGATCTACAAACAGGCCGTGACGTGACTCTTAGTGCCCCCGCTTCCAAAGAACAGAGACAGGCTCTGGGCATTTCATGATTATGCCTTAGAAAGCGATTGCGTATCGGTGAGGATTGCTGAGATCTGCTAGCGTTCACCCTAATAGGCGAAGCGGAATTTGCCCGAAACAGACCCTAATACTTTAGGAGTAGGGTTTTGATTCCCCAATTAGGCTGTCTATATTTGGGGTATCTTCCGCTTCCATCTGGGTGTAGTAGATCAGTTAAGGTTTTACCAGTTCTTCGGTTCTGCTTTGTACAGCGTTCTAGCGACTGCTCTTGAATGACTGCGTTTTGCCCACAACCTGCAGCCTGGGTTGAGCGAATGCAGTTAGATACGTGTTCAGCGATCCCATTCATCAGCCGCCTTTCCTCAGCCCATGACCTTGAAAAAATGTTTGCGATCGCCCTACCTCGGGGTGAGCTTGTTGCTAGTCGCCTTAGTTCTGGCCGAAGTTTTTTCGCCCCAATCCAGCCATGCTGGTGAGGTTCCAGACGGCAAAGCCCTGCCCATCGTTGCTGCCCCAGATGATACAGGTACACTCATTACCCCAGACGGTAGCCGCTTTGATATTAGTGGCGGTCAGCGATCGCAAGATGGCGCGAACCTCTTCCACAGTTTTAGTCAGTTCATCTTGGAAACAGGCTACACGGCCAATTTTCTCGCTGATCCCGCGACGCAAAATATCTTGGCACGGGTAGTAGGTGGCAACTTATCCTCGATCGATGGCCTAATTCAAGTTACAGGTGGTAGCCCCAATTTATTTTTAATCAATCCCGCTGGGATCGTTTTTGGTGCCAATGCCAGTCTCAATGTACCTGGCTCTTTCACCGCTACAACTGCCAACGGAGTCGGCTTTGGCAAAGAATGGTTGAACGCTTCTGGCCCCAACAACTACGAAGGCTTAGTCGGGACGCCCGATTTGTTTGCCTTCAGCATGAGCCAGCCCGCAGGGATCATCAATATGGGCAATCTAGAGGTCGCCACCGGACAGAACTTAACTCTATTGGGTGGCACAGTGGTCAGCACAGGTCAGCTCACCGCTCCAGAAGGCCACATTACTGTCGCTGCGGTTCCAGGCAATAGTTTGGTACACCTCAGCCCAGCCGGAAGTTTGCTGACTCTAGATATTCAAGCGATCGCCCCAGATACGTCTCAACCCAACCCCTGGGACTTTCCGATTCTGGATCTCCCCGATCTCCTCACAGGCGGTTTGGGTAGGAACGCTACTGACATCACCACTAACCGAGAAGGCCAACTCGTCTTATCTGGATCTGGTCTCACGATCACCCCAGGAGATGTGGTGGTAGAAAATGCTACGGCTCACAGTGCTACGCTCTGGGCGGCTAACAGTGTGACGCTGGGGAATAAACCGCTTCCGCTCCCCGACAAAGGCGTAAACGACAGTGTTGGAAATCTTCTAAGCATTCAACCAGACGGCAATACCTATCTCATTACTAGCCCCACTGGTAACACCTTCTCCATCAAAGGCAATATTGAAGTTCTCTTTAGCCCTGGTGAGAGAGTAGAAGCCCCTGAAACCGATGGGAAAATTTCTCCCCCGCTACCAAACATAGACATTACCGTTAATCCTCCTATCATGGCGATCGGTTTTCTCCCTGATGTTGGAGTGATGGAGCCTCCAACTCCACCGGGAGTTGAACTCGTACCCATCCCAGAAGTCCCAGGAGAACTTCCACCTCTCCCCGAGAAACCCACTCACCAACCTGGACCAGCATCTCTTAATATTCCACTTATTCCCGGACCAGGCTTACCTGAAAGCATAGATGTACTACCAGCAGCAGGGGTTTCTCCCAATCCTTTACCTGAACCATCAAGTGGGATTCCACCCTCGCCTCAGCCTGAAACAGGCATAGGAGGAACTACAGGAGTACCACCTTCACCTCCTCCGGAAGTTCCCAGCGCAACGCCTGGAGCTGCACCGCAACCCAAACCAGGCACGATTCGACGGCAAGAAGTTGCGTTGAGCAACGATCGCCCTCGCACCAATCCCACTCTAGGAACTGCTGTTCGAGGGCAACAAATTGCGATCGCAACTAGTACCCAAGACTGCTTGCGAGTTGGGCAAATTGTAGAAAATCAGGGCACGACTTACCGAGTCATCACCGATCAGGGGCGGGTGATCCAGTGCTACCAGCAGCAACTCGCTCTAGCGCAACAGCAAAACCAACCTCAGCAACAACGACAAACCCTGCATAACTTAGGCAGCATCTATTTTGTCGTAGGCAACTACGCCCAGTCAATTCAGCGCTACCAGCAGAGTTTGGCGCTCGCGCAACAACTGCAAAACCGGACAGGCGAAGCAGAAGCATTGAGCGGGTTGGGTGCCGCTTACAGTGCGGTGGGTAACTACGCAAAGGCGATTCAGTACTACGAGCAAAGTTTAGCCATCAGCCGCACGCTAGATGCTCCAGAACTGCAAGGAATGACCTTGCGAAACTTGGGGATCGCCTATCTGGCTCAAGACAACATTGCTAAGGCGCTAGAGTATCCGCAGGAAAGTTTAGCGATCGCGGAGAAAGCTCAGGACCGCCGAGGCATCGGGCAGTCGTTAGGCAATTTAGGTTTGGTTTACTTCACCAAAGGGGATCACGCCAAAGCAATTGAGCATCTGGAGCAACAATTGGCGCTCGCGCGTGAGTTGAACGATCGCCTAGCCGAAGGGCGAGCGTTGGGTAACTTAGGGCTGGCTTACTATGGCCTGGAGAACTACCAGCAAGCAGCTAACTATCAACAGCAAAGTTTGGCGCTCGCGCAACAATTGCAGGACCGCCCTGGTGAAGGCCATGCCTTGAATAATTTAGGAGATGCTTGGTTACGTTTGGGTAAATTGGCTGAAGCAGAGCAAGCGCTTTTTGCAGGGATCAAAGTTTGGGAGTCGCTACGGGCACAGCTTGATCAAAATGATGATGCGACGAAGATCTCCATCTTTGAGACTCAAGCGACGACTTACAGCACGCTCCAAGAAGTCTTGATTGCCCAGAATAAGGCTCAGGCAGCGCTAGAAGTGGCAGAACGCGGTCGAGCCCGTGCTTTTGTGGAATTGTTGGCAAAGCAGTCGCCCAGTCAGGGCAGCAAAAGTTTGGCAGGCTCTGCTAATCTAGAACCTCCCAGCATTGCTCAGATTCAACAAATTGCCCGCGCCCAAAATGCCACCTTGGTTGAATATTCAATTATTCAAGAAGCCTTCCAGGTCGAGGGGCAGCGGCAGATTCAGGACAAAGCTCTCTATATCTGGGTTGTACAGCCCAACGGAGAAGTAGCGTTCCGTCAAGTAGACCTCAAACCCCTGTGGCAGGAGAGAAAAACCTCCTTAGATGATTTGGTTGCTAGTACCAGAGCCTCCATCGGGATTGAAGGGCGGGGGCTGGCATTTAACCAAACCACTGAGGTTGTCGCCAGTGCCTTGGAGAGGCTCCAACGTTACCAGACGCAACAGTCACAACTGAAGCAACTGCATCAACTGTTGATTCAGCCGATCGCGGATCTGTTGCCGAGCGACCCAACTGCTCGTGTGGTCTTCATTCCTCAAGGTTCTCTCTTTTTGGCTCCTTTCCCCGCTTTGCAAGATGCCGCCGGAAAGTATCTGATCGAAAAACATACGATGCTGACGGCCCCAGCAATCGAGGTTTTGGCACTCACCTACCAACAACGGCAACGCCAAGGGATAGCGCAGCAGTCTCAGCCTACGCAGATTGCCGCCACAACACTACCGCGATCGCCCCAAAAGTCCTTAATTGTGGGCAACCCCACGATGCCTAACGTGCCGAGTGAGAATGGTGAGCGATCGCAACCCCTTTATAGCCTGCCTGGAGCTGAGCGGGAAGCCAAGATGATTGCCTCGCTCCTCAACACAGAGGCGATTACGGGCAGTGCGGCAACGAAAGCAACGGTGATGGCGAGGATGGGGGATGCTCAGATTATTCACCTAGCGACTCATGGCTTGTTGGATGATTTCCGAGGGCTAGGCATTCCAGGTGCGATCGCCTTAGCGCCTTCGGGTCAGGATGATGGTTTGCTGACGGCGAATGACATTCTCGGCTTGAAGCTGAATGCTGAGTTGGTAGTACTGAGTGCTTGTGGCACGGGACGCGGCAAGATTACGGGCGATGGGGTGGTGGGGCTATCGCGATCGCTAATTTCGGCGGGGGCTCCGAGTGTGGTGGTGTCGTTGTGGCAGGTGCCCGATCACCCAACGGCGGCTCTGATGACGGAGTTTTACCAAAATCTGCAACGGCAACCGGATAAGGCGCAAGCGCTACGGCAGGCGATGTTGGCGATGCTGAAGCAGCACCCTGACCCTAGGGATTGGGCGGCGTTTACTTTGATTGGTGAGGCGGAGTGACAAATTTGTTGCTAATGGGTTGACAGTTGTACGGAGTGGGACAGGATTGAGGTGAAGTTTTTTGGGGTGCTGCTTAATTTTTGGCTCGATTTAAGACTTTAAATCCCAAACTTTGGGGGCACTCGCCCCCAAGCCCCCGCTGAGGGACGGTTGCGTCCCCCAGTCCCCCTCCAAACGAATCTAATTGTGAGTGTTTCGAGTCTTGGGTTGAATTAGTGGTTAGGTTTTGGCTCCTGACTTCTGACTTCTGCCTACCACCTTCTCACCACTTCGCTACAGGTTCTTTGTCACTACTCACTATCTGAAACTCTCGCTATGTCCTATCACCGCCGATCGCTTAGCCTCGTGATTGCTGCTTTATTACTGGCAGGTGGCACGCCGTTAGGTCGTTTCAATCCTTTGGGTGCTGCGGTGGTGTTGGCGCAGTCAGAAGCAAGTCAGGCGCAGATTACTGAGGCGGTTTATCTGAATCAGCAAGGGTATGACCAGTTTCGCCAGGGGCAGCCGCAAGAGGCGTTGGTGACGTTGCAAAAGGCGATCGCGATTTTTAAGGCGACGGAGGCTAAGGCGGGAGAGGCGCAGAGTCTGAATCACATTGCCAATGTCTACCACTACAGTTTGGGGCAGTATCCGAAGGCGTTGGAGTTCTATCAGCAGGCGCTGAAGTTACGGCAGCAGATTGGCGATCGCGAGGGGGAATGGGCGACGCTGGCTGATATGGGGGTGGCTTACGGGGAGCAAGGACAATACACCAAGGCGCTGGAGTTTTACCAGAAAGCGTTGGGGATTATTCGGCAGTTGAGCGATCGCAACAGTGAGAAGCTACGGCTGAATGAGGTTGCTAGTGTTTACTTCCGGTTGGGGCAATATCCGCAAGCGTTGGAAGCGTATCAGCAGGTGCTTACGCTTCAGCGGGAGGGGCGCGATCGCGAGGGGGAAGCCACGACGCTGGGGAATGTGGGCGTGGTGTATGTGAATCTGGGGCGGTACGCCAAGGCGCTGGAAAGTTATCGCCAAGCCTTAGCCATTTTTGATTCACTGCCCGCTTATCAAGGCGCGAAGGCAACAATTCTGAATAATATGGGTGGGCTGTTTTTCAGCATTGGGCAATACAAGGAAGCGATCGACTCGACTCAGCAAGCTTTGGCGATTTTTAACAAGTTTAGCGATCGCCCGGATGCAGCTACGACGTTTACTGAGTTGGGGCTGCTATACGACGTTGTGGGGCAGTATTCCCAGCCGTTGGAGTTTCAGCAGGCAGGCTTGGCGATGCGGCGGGATATCGGCAATGCTCTCAATCAGGAAGCGATTACCAAGGTGGGTCAAGCCGCGACGCTGAACAATATTGGACGGGTCTATGTCAGTGTGGGCAAATATGACCAAGCACTGAAGCTGCATCAACAAGCGTTGGTGATTTACCAGGAACTCAGCGATCGCACTGGGGAAGCTACGACGCAGAATAACTTAGGGCAGGTTTACGATAACCAGAAGCAAACGGATCAAGCGCTGAAGTTTTACCAGCAGGCGTTGCAGCTCTACAAGCGGGTGGGCGATCGCACCGGGGAAGGGGTGGCGCTGAGCAACTTGGGCCACGCCTATGAGCAGCAGGGACAGAATGTTCAGGCTTTGAAGTTCTATCAGCAAGCGCTAGCAGTGCATCGGGAGGTGGGCGATCGCGTCAATGAGGGGGTGACGCTGAGCAGTATTGGTCGGATTTTGCATCGTTCCGGGCAACAATCGGAGGCGGAGAAAACGCTGCGACAGGCGATCGCAATTTTGGAATCTTTGCGCCCAGGGCTGACGGATGCGGAGAAAGTCTCGATCTTTGAAACGCAACAGAAAACCTATGGCACATTGCAGCAAACGCTGATCGCCCAGAAGCAAACCAACCCCGCTTTAGAAATTGCTGAACGCAGTCGTGCCCGTGCCTTTGTGGAGTTGCTCGCTCAACGCCTCAGCACCAACTCAACCACAACTCCTACTCTCAATCCTCCAACTCTGGCGCAGATCAAGCAGATTGCTAAAACTCAAAATTCAACGCTAGTGGAATATGCGATCGTGCAGGATACCGCTCCTTCGCAAGCTCCACAGCTATTCATTTGGGTGATTCAGCTCACGGGAAATATCAGTTTTCGCCAAGTCGAGTTAAAAGGTTTGCCTCAATCAGGAATTAATGCAGCGGATACTGCTTCCGTCTTGGAAAGTTTAGTCACGCAGGCAAGAGGGGCGATCGGCATCAAGGGTCGAGGATTGGCGTTCCAAGAAGACACGACGACGGTGGCGAGAGCGATCGCCAAGGTGAACAACCAAACCAACCAACCGCTGCGACAACTCCACCAATTATTGATTCAACCGATCGCAGATCTCCTGCCTACTGACCCTAACGCCCACGTCACCTTTCTGCCTCAAGAAGCGCTGTTTTTAGTACCATTTCCCGCCTTGCAAGCCAGCAATGGTCGCTACTTGATCGAGCAACACACTGTTCTCACCGCGCCTTCGATTCAAGTCCTAGACCTGACGCGTCAGAAACGCCAACAGCAATCAGGCAAAGCCAAAAATTTGCTTGTAGTGGGCAACCCCACCATGCCCAAAGTCAGCCTACCTCTCGGTGCCACCCCTCAACCGCTCCCCAGCCTCCCTGGTGCGGAGCAAGAAGCTAAGGCGATCGCGGCCCTGCTAAAAACCCAAGCTTTAACTGGTAGCCAAGCGACTAAAACTACTATCTTGCAGCAGATGACCCAAACACGACTTGTCCATTTAGCTACCCACGGGCTATTGGATGACTTCAAAGGTTTGGGAGTACCAGGGGCGATCGCCTTAGCTCCTTCTGGTCGAGATAACGGCCTCCTGACAGCTAGCGAAATTCTTGACCTGAAGCTCAACACTGATTTAGTGGTTCTCAGTGCTTGCGATACTGGGCGTGGTCGCATTACTGGAGATGGTGTTGTAGGCCTCTCGCGCTCCTTTATTGCCGCTGGTGCCCCCAGCGTCATTGTCTCCCTCTGGCAAGTACCTGATGCACCTACAGCAACTCTGATGACGCAGTTCTACCAGACACTGCAACAGCAACCAGATAAAGCCCAAGCTCTCCGCCAAGCCATGCTAGCCACGATGAAACAACACCCTGATCCCAAAGATTGGGCTGCTTTTACCTTAATTGGTGAAGCTCAATAGCTCCATCGTTAAACTGAGCTATCGATTGCGGCTAGTAAAGTTTCTGCTTGAGTGCTAAGTTCCGCATGACAAGCGCCGTTGCTAGCCAGAATGCCACCCCACTGGCTGACATCTGCCTGGTTATACTGCAACAGACTGCCATCAAAACGAGTGACCTTACCGCCTGCCTCGGTCAAAATCAGCTCTGGAGCCGCTAAGTCCCAATCTTTCGGTGCTGATTTGCCTGATAGGGAGATATATAAATCTGCCTGTTGCTCCACGATCGCCGCAATTTTGCAGCCGACACTGCCGATCGCCCGCTGATTTTGGCAGGGCAGTTGGCGTAAAAGCTGGACCAACCTTTCCCCACGATGGCTCCCACTGACAACGACTGACAGATCTGCGATGCGATCGCGATCGGCTACTCGTAATTGAGTTACAGCACCGTCGCGTGTCTCTACAAACGTGCCATCACCCAAAGTTGCGTAGTAAAGTTTGCCAAGTTCTGGACAAACTACCACTGCTAACACTGGTCGTCCTGCATGAGCTAAAGCAATGTGAACCGCGTATTCTCCGGTGCGCTTGATAAAGTCTTTGGTACCATCCAGGGGGTCCACAATCCAGACCCAAGTATGCTGCAACCGCTCGGAGGGATTCTGAGCTTTGAAGGTTTCCTCAGTCAGGTAGCCAAACTCGACCGTGCCAAACGCAGCGTGCAGATTATTCAGAATGTAGTGGTTGGTGGCGACATCCGCAGCGGTGACAGGTCCATCCCCCTGGTCTTGGATATTTAAGTCTAGAGCTGACTCCTCCGCAACTGGATGGGGGTGGTAATAGGATTGCAGGATTTCAGCCGCACCCCAGCCAATAGAGCGGGCGATCGCTAAAACAGATTCGACCGGAAATCCAGCGATTGATTGCAAGTTTGCCACTTAGGATTCCTTCGCTCCACTAATGGCTGCATCCTGACCCGAAGCGACCCAATAGCGACGACAGCTCCACATCAGGGCAGTACCGACAGCAATGTAGATCAGACCGCGAATTTCAAAACTGACGCCTGCCAAGCGGAGACCTACACCAATTCCCATCATGGCGAGAATCAACGCGATCGTTTTAGCCCCAAACATTTGGAAGATGCTCTTGAAGGGGTTCGGCTCCTGTAACGTATCCACGCGATCGATCACCCGATTTGCAGTTCGATCGAGAATAATTTTTCCTTTCAACAAACCGACACTCAAGGCAACCGCTCCCCAGCCTAGATGCTTGGTATCCAGAAAGCCCAGATAAGGTAGATGAAACCAGAACACCAAACCCATCGTAAACAGACCAATCCCTACCAAAGTCCAGATACTAGCTGCAATCCAGAGGTGTTGCCTGCGAGTAAGACCGCCAGTCGTTTCAGTGCTTTCCATAACCTAGATGGGAGTCGCGCAATATCAGCATCATTATAGGACGGAGACAAAGTCGCAACGGATCTCTGGTAATGCCTCGTAGCAATTGCGGCATTTGCCCCAAATAGCACACCGCCAGAGCTTAGGAATCAGCCTCCTGTAAGCTCTGGCGCTGGTGTTTGTGATTGAGCGTTTCAGGGGCTAGGTAAAGCTACTGGCTAGAGTCACTGCTCGAACTGTAGCTGCACCAAGAACTTAACTCGCTCAAAGGTCGAATTTAGCAGCCGCCGATGGCGCTACCGCTGTTGTACTGGCTGCTGGAGCTAGAACTGCTGGGGCCAACTCGATAGATAGAGTTGCTCTGGTTGTCGAGGCTCTGGCTAACTTCTGCGGTCATCTCGTCAGCAGGACGGTTCCTATCGGAACTCATGGAACCAGGCAAGGGACGCATGGTGTTGCTGTCACTGTACTGGTTCTCACCCGATTGGTTCATCGCCGTGCTGTTATTCATCGGCATGTTGTTGTTATTCAAGCTGTTTGCTGTATAACCACCCGCAGGGCCTGCTGTGGCACCTGCACTAGGAGTAAAGCGGTTAGCTTGATAGTTAGATTGGTAAGACGAGTTGAAGGACTGAGTTGTATTACGCATGTCAGCGCTAGCAACACGCTCGCCATCTAGTTCCCGCAAACGCTCCATTGTGTATCCACCTGCGGGGCCATAGGTTGGAGCCACCTCAGCGCTTCTATAAGACATGCCTGCAGCAGAGGAGTTACCACTCATGTTTGACTGATTTGCTTGCAGATTCTGCGAACCCAGGTAGCTAGAGTTAGCTTGCTCAGACCCACTGTAAGGTGAGCTCATGTTGATGTTGGACTGATCCATCGATTGAGTGCCACTTGCTTGCATTTGCTCCATCGTGGCTCCACCCGTTGGGCTATCACTAGGAGTAACTTGGCCCGTGCTGGGTACACACTGAGTGGGGCTGTTGGAGTTAGCAGGGCTAGATTCCATTTGGGCTACTGCGGGCAATCCCAACAAAGCACTGACGCCAGCCACACCAGCTAGACTAACTACTTTCTTAAATGAGAAAAAATTCTGAGCGCTCATAAATACCTCGGGTTCCCGTAAAGAGATTAGTGATTTCAAAAACTTGGGCTAAAAATGTCAGCTCCTATACAGATTTGAGTGTAGAAGTCTGAGTGGTTTTAATTCTCTGCCACGAGTGGGATCTAACCTGAGCTAAGAGTAAGAGATAGATGGCAAGAAGCCACCAAAAATCTGCTGAGCGATCGCTCTTAGGCGAGACACACCACAAAACCAACCTACCCAAAGGTAGAACTCCCAGGTAGAACTTCTAGACCAGAAATCCTCACCCTCGCCAGAAGTGCCTTTTCTGAAGGAGCCTGTTACCTTGGAAGGCGGATGGGTCGTCGCTGTAAACAGCACAGGAGAATGATCATGCTGGAGTTGTACCAATTTGAGATGTCGCATTATTGCGAGAAGGTGCGGCTGATCCTGGATTACAAGGGATTGGCCTATCGCAAGATTGAAGTCACCCCTGGCATTGGACAGTTAGATCTCTACCGAATGTCCGGGCAACGCCAAGTCCCGGTTCTAAAAGATGGCAACGAAGTGATTGCAGATTCAACGGCGATCGCTAAATATCTCGATCGTCAATATCCCGATCGCCCCGTTATCCCCACAGACCCCAAACAAAAAGGACTGTGCCTCATGCTCGAAGATTGGGCCGACGAAGTCCTAGGTCTGAACGCCCGAAAAGCCATGCTCGCCGCCTTCAGCCAAAGTCCCGACTTCCGCACTGCTGCCCTACCCACTTCTACGCCTGCCTTACTGAAAAACTTGATCGGCTCAGTTCCTAGCGAAGTGTTAGACGTGCTGAGCTTTGGAGTTGGCATGGGACCCGATGCTTTGCATAGCGCCAAAGCCTCACTCAGGCAAAACCTAGAAGCCCTGACCTTTATCCTGCTCGATCACCCGTATCTAATTTCCGACCAGCCCACCCTAGCGGATTTTGCTGTAGCAGGGCTGAGCATGTACATCAAATTCCCCTCTGGCCCTTACCTCGACATCCCTGAAGGACTCAAAGGTAAAGGAGTCCCGGGAGTTGCAGATATCGGCACCTTCGAGCCTTTCTTCAACTGGCGCGATCGCCTTTACACTGAATACCGCAAATCCTTCACTCCCGCTACCACTTCCTCCAGTAGCACCAGACCCACCTCGATTGACATCGAGTAGCCTCCAGCCTCTTACACGTAGAGAAAAACTCAGCACCCTAAACCCCTCTTGAGGAGGTCTGGAGGACGGCTGCGTTCTCCAGCGGGGGGTTTGGGGCAGGTGTCCCCAAGCTCTTAATTCCAACAGCAGACAAACTCTGCCCAAACTTGAAAATCGTTTTTACACCAAGCAGCCCCGTACAATCACCCTTCTGAAATAGATAGACTTAGCCTTCAGACAGAGCGATCTGCGCCAATCCAGTCGTTAATCTCGGAATGTTAAAACTTCAGTTTTGTTACCTGATTTTTTTACCAATACCGAGTTCTGCAAAAAACCATGACAAACTTGCGCGATCGAGATAGAGAAATTTACAACCAAGAATTACGCCGAGAAAATCAAATCGCTCGTGAGAATAATAGTGCAGCTAGCGGTTTGATGACAGGAATCCTCTTAACCTCCCTGCTTGGCTTAGGACTCGGTGCTTTCTTCTTATTTAACCGTGGAGCAGACAACTCAGCTCCTGCTGGCAACCAAACGATTATTGAGCGCACCCAAGAAATTCCAGTTCCTCAGCCTCAAGCCCCAGATGTAAAACCACCAGACGTTAATATCACATTGCCTAAAGTAGAAGCGCCCCCAGCTCCGGATGTGAACGTCAGCATTCCGAGCCCTGCGGCACCACAAGCTCCTGCAGCGGAAAGCGCTCCCGCTGATAGCGCTGCTCCTACAGGAGATGCCACTTCTACAGGAGAGACCGCTCCCGCTCAACCGTAACTCAGCTAATGAAGTCCTAAGTAGTTTACGAGATTGGTGGATTAGCGAGGCACATCCCTCCAGAGCGTGCCTCGCTAATCCATTTAGGATGGCTATATAATCTTTTGGTTTTTAGTAAAGGTGAAGGGTTTCGTTAGAGATCCTTCACCTTTTCTCATAGATGAAACCAATGACAATCAAAATTTTTCTGAAAAGAGATTTTCTGAGGAGCAACGCAAGATTAAGTGCAGCGATCGCTTAACTGATAAATCCTTCTACAAAAACATTTGAGTATTAGAACCAGAAGCATTGCTATATAACTTTTAAGCCCTAAAATAACTAGAATTAGTATTACTTGAATGAATTAGACCTAAGATAATTCAAAAGGTTGAGGAATTATTGGTCTAAAATCATTCGCCTCCATCAACCCATCCAGGTGTGAGCAAGGGAGACTAGCGAGTTTATAAATGGATTTAGATAAACCCTTAGGTTCAGTCATTCAAGGCTCCCTTAGCCAAGGACTCGAAGTTCGCTTACACCCAGATGTCTCTGTAGAAGATATGCGAGTGGGCAAATTCTTGGTTGTTCAAGGGGCGCGATCGCGGTTCTTCTGCATGTTGACCGACGTAACCCTTGGAACCGCCAGCACTCGAATTTTCGCTAATCCTCCTGATCCAGGTAATACCTTCCTCCAAGAAGTTCTCGCAGGAACGGGCACGTTCGGCACCATTGACTTAACTCCAATGTTGATGTTTACGCCCGAACCAGAAGAGCCTATTAGTTACTCGGCCAACAGTAAGGCCAAGAAAACTAAAGGCGGCAAAAATGCCCGTGCCGCTGAAGATAAAAGTGACTCTACAGCCAGCTTGCCACTGCTCGCTTCCCTCACACCTCAAAGCAGCAGCACGATCGAGTTAATGCCCGTCAAGACCATTCCCAGCCACTTTAGCCAGGTGCATGAAGCCAGCGAGCGGGATTTCCGAGCCGTTTTTGGTTGGGAAGATGACCCCCATCGCCGCAACTTTGCGATCGGGCAACCGATTGATATGGACGTGCCTATCTGCGTCGATTTAGATCGTTTCGTCGAACGTAGTAATGGTGTATTTGGGAAATCAGGGACCGGGAAATCTTTCCTGACTCGGTTGTTGCTGTCGGGAATTATCCGCAAACAGGCAGGAGTCAACCTGATTTTTGATATGCACTCGGAGTATGGCTGGGAAGCCGTCCGTGAAGGTAAGCAGTTCAGCACCGTGAAGGGGCTCAGGCAACTCTTTCCCGGTCAGGTGCAGATCTACACCCTCGACCCCGAATCCACTAAGCGCCGTGGAGTCCGAGACGCTCAAGATCTCTTTATCAGCTTTGACCAGATTGATGTGGAAGACTTAATGCTGGTACGCGGAGAACTCAACCTCTCGGAAGCCAGCCTAGAAAACGCCATTATTCTCCGCAATGAGTTTGGCAAATCTTGGATTACTCGCCTGCTCTCTATGAGCAACATGGAAATTCAGGAGTTTTGTGAAACCAAGATGGGCAGCAAATCCTCCATCATGGCGTTGCAGCGCAAACTCAACCGACTAGAAGAACTGAAATATATTCGTAATACTTGCCCTCACAACTACGTGGGTCAAATTCTCGATTCCATTGATGCTGGCAAGCATGTGGTGATTGAGTTTGGTTCTCAATCCAACATGCTCTCCTATATGTTGGCGACGAATGTGATTGCGCGCCGGATTCACGCTGCTTATGTGCAGAAAGCTGAGAAGTTTTTACAGAGCAAGAATCCTAGCGATCGCCCCCAGCAGTTAGTCATCACAATTGAAGAAGCCCACCGCTTTCTCGACCCCAGCACCGTCAGCCAAACCATCTTCGGCACGATTGCCCGTGAGATGCGGAAGTACTTCGTCACCTTATTGGTAGTAGACCAACGGCCTTCAGGGATCGACAACGAAGTCATGTCTCAGATTGGCACCCGCATCACCGCGCTCCTCAACGACGAGAAGGATATTGATGCCATCTTTACCGGAGTGTCGGGGGCGCAGAGCCTCCGTTCCGTATTATCTAAGCTAGACTCAAAACAGCAAGCTCTAATCCTAGGCCATGCAGTGCCGATGCCTGTGGTCATTCGCACTCGCCCTTACGACGAAACCTTTTATGCCGAGATTGGGGATGTACCCTGGGAAGAGATGCCTACAGCGGCAGTCTTCAAAGCCGCAGAGTCTGCTAAAGCGGACTTAGGTTTCTAGTCCTGTGAGATTTTTCGAGACCAATGGGCAAAAGACCCGGATAGAGGCTACATCTTTGCATTAATCAATGAGGCTTTCTCCCTAAAAAGCCTCTAAATCAGTTCGGTTTTCCCTATGCTAAATGGCCCTTCGGTCAGGGAAAACTGCGCCATTATAGTAGAAGAACTGCTTAGAGCACAGCTACAAAAATGTCACTTCGCTAAAGTTAGAGCTAGAATAGAAAATTTTCCAGTAGATTCTTCGGTTTTGCCTAACGGGATCATACTCTAGGATGAATCTTTTTTGCTTTCCTGGAGTCTAAACTTATAGCACAATCGAGTAAAGTAAACTCATACTGAGTACGACCTTTTAGAGTTTCTTGCCACTACTTAGGTCAAATAATATGGAATCGGGTCCACCTGCATCCTGAAAGTTACGGGCACGAAGTTTTAAGCTAATTCATCACCTGTAGACAGAGGTTAGTTTTATCCTCTGCATTTGGACTTCTCTGACCTAGGCGATTTGAGGTTGGTCAGGGAAGAGCTTGCTTATTGTGTCTGGTTGGCTGCCCGTTCCCACTTCAAGCTTTCAATCGCTCTCTAATTTCGCCCCCACTTCTCTTTAATCTACTTTTACTGAGTTCATCACAGATCCATGCCTACTGCCAATTCTAAAACAAAGACTGCTAATCCCATGTTCACCGTTGACATGGTACGTACCTACCTCCATGAAATTGGACGGGTGCCTCTGCTAACCCATGAACAAGAGATTGTGTTTGGGAAGCAGGTCCAGCAGATGATGTCTCTATTAGAAGCCAAGGAAAAGCTGGCGAAAAAGTTGCGTCATGAGCCAACTCAAGCGGAGTGGGCAGCGCAAGCTAAGCTCAGCGAAGAAGAGTTGACAAAAACTCTGCGTCAGGGCCACCGAGCCAAGCAAAAGATGATTGAAGCGAACCTGCGCTTGGTCGTGGCGATCGCGAAGAAATACCAGAAGCGCAACCTGGAGTTCCTGGACTTGATCCAAGAAGGTACCTTAGGACTAGAGCGCGGTGTAGAGAAGTTTGACCCGACTCGTGGTTATAAGTTCTCGACCTACGCATACTGGTGGATTCGCCAAGCCATTACTCGCGCGATCGCTCAGCAAGCTCGGACCATCCGTTTGCCCATCCACATCACCGAGAAGCTGAACAAGATCAAGAAGGTGCAGCGTGAGCTAGCCCAGAAATTAGGTCGGGCTGCTAGCCCTGCTGAGATTGGAGAAGCTCTAGAACTAGAGCCTGCGCAGATTCGGGAATACCTGACGATGTCTCGTCAACCCGTTTCTCTAGATCTTCGTGTCGGTGACAACCAAGACACCGAACTGCAAGACCTCTTGGAAGACGAAGGGCCTTCGCCTGAGCACAATATGACTCAGGAGTTGCTCCGTCAAGACTTGCAAGACTTGTTGGCAGAGCTCACCCCGCAACAGCGAGAAGTTTTGACTCTCCGCTTCGGCCTGAATGATGGCAAAGAGTTGTCTCTAGCCAAAGTCGGTGAACGCCTCAACATTAGTCGTGAGCGTGTGCGCCAACTAGAGCACCAAGCCCTCAATCACTTGCGCCGTCGTCAGGAGAGCGTACGTGAGTACTTGGCCAGCTAACCACTTTAAACAGGGATGCTCAAGCGTGTCCCTGTTTTTTATCTACTTATTTTTATCTATTTAAAGTTCTGAACAAGATATTGAACTTGTGGTCAGGAATCGGGAACTAAACTCTTGTAGAACTGAACAGTAACCTTAGCAACACCCTTTTGGGTGTGTCCTCACAACTCCCGGAAACCTACCTCTAGATAGCAACTAACTCTCCCATTTGATTGAACAGTTGTACAGGTATTCTGGGTTACGGTGTGAGTGTTGAGGTTTGTCGTTGAGTCTTGATGGAGGAAACTACGGTGACCAATCCATACATCCGTTCTCTCTCGCCGTGGCGTACTCTGCAACGCATCACCCAGCCAGCTTTGGGCATTTTGCTGCTAACGAGTCTCTCAGGTGTTGGGCTACAAGCTGTGAACGCAGCTGAGTCTACCTCTGCGGCTATGGCGGTACGCCAGCTGGAGCGGCAACCCCTAACTCCAGCACCAACCGCCAAAGCGATCGCCAAGCAAGCAGCTCCCAGCAAAAATTCTGTTAAAAGCTCTGCGAATAGCAAGAATAGTCCTCTGGCTGACGGTACCTATCTATATGGTGAGGCAGCCGAGCCAGAACAAGTTGGTAGTGCTTACATGGTGTTTCAGGTAACTAAAGGCAAAGTCGTTGGCGCATTCTACATGCCACGATCGTCCTTCGATTGTTTCTCTGGCAGTTTTGAGCCAGGCAAATTAGCGTTGAACGTGGTTGATACCTACGAGAAAACCACGCATCCCTTCGCGATCGCCTTGGAGCAAAACAGCACCATTGCCTCCAATAGCAATAAGCCTGCTGTAGCCGAAATTGGCTTGCAAGGCTTCCAGCGCCTAGCTAAGGTCAGCGCCAACGACCAGCGCATCTTGGGTATGTGTCAGACTAACTCCCAAAAAAATTAAGCTAAATAGAACATTTGCTCGCTAGCTCACTGGAGGCTCGGTAGACTGGGGAAAGCCACGCTATAAATCTGGTTATGCCTCGCTTTCTCCACGTTGCCGATGTGCATTTAGGGCTCGATCGCTACGACACTCCCCAGCGCACCAAAGACTTCTTCTTAGCGTTTCGGGATGTGCTGGAGCGTTACGCCATTAATGAGCAAGTTGATTTTGTCCTCATCGCGGGCGACTTGTTTGAGCATCGGCAGGTGTTGCCCGCAGTGCTGAACCAAGCCCAGGTTTGCTTTGAGATGCTGCGAGAAGCGGGTATCCCAGTCTTAGCGATCGAGGGCAACCATGACAACCGCCCTTACGCCACCAAAACCAGTTGGCTGCGCTACATGGCTGATTGGGAATATGTGATTCTGCTAGAGCCTAAAGAAGACGTGCAAGATGGAGCTAGCCTCTTTGATCCTTGGACACCAGAAGCCAAAGCAGGTGGCTATATCGACTTACCCTGTGGGGTGCGGGTCTTAGGCTCTCGCTGGTATGGCGCGTCCGCTCCCCAAATGATTGAGAAATTGGCCCATAGTATTCAGCAACTGCCCCCAGGACCGCCGCACACCGTCATGATGTTTCATCACGGCATGGATGGCCAGATTGCTCGTTATACTGGGGCGCTGAGGCTAGAAGCTGTAAATCCCTTGCGAGAAGCAGGGGTGGAGTATCTAGCTTTAGGGCATATTCACAAGAACTACGAGCTAGAAGGCTGGATCTTCAACCCTGGCTCGATTGAGGCCAATAGCATCGCTGAAAATCTCCAGCAAACCCCTCGTGGTGCCTATCTAGTCGAGATCAACGGGACAGGAATCCGAGCTGAGCTCAAGCAAGATTATTATCAGCGCCGGATGATCCGTCTCAACCTGGAGGCAAATAAGCAGCAAACGCAAGCAGAACTAGAACAAGCAGCGATCGCGTACATCCAAGCCGTAGCGAAATCTGGCAAAACCCAAGCGGCGATCGTGGAACTGCGAATTCACGGTCAGGTCGGCTTCAATCGCTTGGACCTTAATGTGCGCGATTTACGAGATAAGCTGCATCAACTCAGTGAAGCATTAATCTTTTTGCTGAAATACGACGCGATCGGCACCGAATACGAAACGCCGATGATTGGCAATGGCGAGGAACCACCACCCCGCAACGCAATCGAGCTACAAGCCTACACCGATTTGTTAGCTGCCAATAATGCCTATCAAGATCAAGCAGGGGCGATCGCCAAAGGTTTAGTAGAACTGAAAGACTTAGTGCTCGACAGCCGCCCCGAAGCCGAACTCTACGAACTCGCCCAACAACTGCTGCAAGACTCTACAAACTAGAGGGCTTCGCGTTCGACGCGGATTAAGTTTTCGGTGACGTTTTCGAAGGTGTCATCGTGGCTGATGATGAAAAGTTGGCGGAAAGATTTGATGTTGGCGATCGCCTCGGCTAATTGTTCTCGCCGTGCCCGATCCATATTAGTTGTGGGTTCGTCAAAGAAGGCAACATCAATATCTGCCAAAACCTTCAGCAAGGCGAGACGCACTGCCAGGGCTGCGCACATTTGTTCTCCCCCCGACAAGCTCCTGAACGTGCGCCAGTAACCACCTTCTTGAATGCGGATTTCGTAATCACCTGTCCATTCTAAAGCCACGTTTTGGCGGTTAATTAGTTCGCGAAAGAGTTTGTCCGATTCGCGCGAAATTTCCTCAATGTAGAACTTAGTAATCCTTGGCCCTGCTTGGTTGTAGACTTGACGGGCATCGCTGATAAACTGCTGCACTCGCTGCCGTTCTAACAAGTTAACTTGGGCCTGAATCCGCTGATCCGCGATCGCTTGTAGCTCTGCGAGTTGGTGCTCAATTTGATAGAGAAATTTCTGCTTTTGGGGCAACCCTCCCTCAATTTGGTCTTTTTGGCTGCGAATCGCGTTGTAAGTGGCTTCCACTTCTTGCAGATGTTGCGGGTCGTAAGTTTCTGCTAGCTGCGCTAACTGCGCCTGCACGATCGATTGGTTGGTAGTTAAGGTGCTGAGTTGGGCGATCGCAGCCTCAAAATTTGCTTCTAGAGTCGGCAATTGCTCTGCATCTTTTTGGTTTTGCAGGTACAGATCCCGTGCGGTTTGGTGCCTTGCTTTCTGGGTTTTTTGCACTTCTATCTGGTCAGGTAAATCTGCAAATTCCGCCAATTGAGCTTCTAGATGAGTCACTGCTTGAGCAATTTCCATCTGGGCTTGCTGAGCTTGGTCGTATTGCATCTGCAATTGCGCTTGCTGCTGTAATTCCTGCTGGCGAAGTTGGCTCCGACCTTGAGGATTACCTAATGCAGCGATCGCCGTGGCCAGCTGCGTCTTCTCTTGTTGCAACGTTGCTTGGTTGGCGAGTTGACTTTGGAGGTATTGCAGTTTAGCTTGCAACTCGGCTGCATCTTGCTGCAAGGCGGTTTGCTTAGTCAGCCAGGTTTCTAGCCCAGCGAAATGAGTGCGCTGTTGATAGGCTGTTTCCAGTTGGCGCTTTATTTCTGCTAGCTGTTGCTCTAGTTTGCTGGCAGAAACCTGCTCTGATAAATCGCCTAGAATTTGCTGCAAGTTGCCTAAAACTTCATTGTTCAAGTCCACACCCGCCTGAAGCGTAGTCAGGGCAGAGTCTACCGAGGCGGCGAGTAAGGGCACCGATCGCTGAAGTTCCTGTAAACCCGCGATCGCAGTTTCAGCCTCACTTAAGTAGCGATCGCGTTGAGTTTCCCCGTGGGAGACGATCTGGCTGAGGTCAGCTTCAAACTGTTTGGCAGCGGCAATGCGGCTGAGCTGTGCTTGCAGGCGATCGCGTTGTTGCTCCCAGACAGGAATTTGCTCCAGCACTGTCTCGAAGCTAAGAATCCGAGCAATTTCTCCGTTGAGGTGCTCTAGCTCTCCTTGAAGTTTGGCTAATTGCTTGGTGACATTCTGCCGCTCTAATTCGGCACTAAACAATTGTTGGAGTTGTTGGGCGATCGCTTCCTGATTTTGCTCTAGCTCAGTCTGTTGTTGAATCAGGGGTTGCAGTTGTTCAATTTCTTGCTGGGCTGCGGTTAGGCTTTCGAGTTGTAGAGTCAGTTTAGTGAGCTTGGCTTGCGAGTTCTCCCAAGTCATTTGATAGCCTTGGCGCTGTTTCAGCAGAGCTTGCTGCTGTTTGCTTTGGCGATCTAGGGCTTGCAAGGCAGATTCTGCTTGTAAAAAGGTTTGATAACCCGCTCGATTGGCTTCGCAGGTGGCTACTGCTTGCTTCGCTCTCTGGAGCGACTGTTCTAGCAACACATTGGTTTGGCGCTGTCCAGTCAGTTGCGCCTGCAAAGTCGAGAACTGAACTTCGAGTTGCTGGATTTGGTGAGATTGAGCGGTGAGCCGATCTTTTTGGTGCTGAAGTTGCTCCAGTTGGATTTGAAGTTGCTGTAGAGCAGTCTTATCTTTGGTTACTTCTTGCTGCAAATCCGCCCGCTGAGTGTGCAGCAGATCCCAATCGCGCAGGTTCTCGGTATAGTACGCGATCGCCCGCTCTAGTTCTTGAACTTGCTGCTGAGCATACTTTTCCAGGTCTCTCGATTTCTCAAAAGCTTGTTTGTACTCATCCACGCGCAGGATGCGATCGAAGACTTTCCGCCGCTCGTCCGCCGCTTTCTTAAAGTCTTCAGTAAAGGTGCCTTGCGGAATGCCAATGGTATCAGCAAACAATTTGGGCAAGTCAGTTTCTTTGGCAACGCCCAAATGCTCTTTCAGCCAAGGCAAGACATCACTGACATTCTTCAGGTCTAGCCGTTGGCGAATTTGTGGGTCAAAAATCTCATAGCCCTTGCTGGTACAACGCTGCACGCGATACGTGCGCCCATCCCCTCTGGAAGTAAAGGTGACACTGACTTGAGCGCTGGCTGCACCCCGACGGATTAATTCTTCTTTGGTATAGCTGGAGTAATTAAACAGCGCCCAAGCGATCGCCTCTAAAATGCTGGTTTTGCCTGCCCCATTTTCTCCACAAATCGCGTTGGTTCCGGGCTGAAACTCAAAATAGCGATCGCTGTGAGCCTTAAAGTTTTTGAGACTAATCGAAAGAATTTCCATAAACTCAATTCTAGAGTTTGAATTTCGGCTTGGACTTGCTCACGGGAAATTCAAACTCTAAAATCTAAAATTCGATTCCAGGCTGAGCCTTGATGCCTTGTTCCTTGAAAGGGTGCTTGACTAAGGTCATTTCGGTCACTAGATCGGCCCGCTCAATCAAAGCCGCAGGTGCTCCTCGTCCCGTCAGAATGACGTGAGAATCCTCTGGTTTCTGCTCTAGACCTGCCAACACGTCCTCAACCGCTAAGTAGCCCAGCTTTAGAGCAATATTCACTTCATCTAGCAGCACCAAGCGAAATTCTGGATTACGGATATAGGTTAAAGCGGTATTCCAAGCTTCCTGAGCTTTTTGGATGTCGCGATCGCGGTCTTGGGTTTCCCAGGTAAAGCCCTCACCCATCGCATGAAATTCCAGTTGCTCACCCCAATGGCTAAAGGCTGCTTTCTCCGCTGGCTCCCAAGCGCCCTTGATGAATTGCACGATCGCCACCTTGTAGCCGTGACCGAGCGATCGCAGCACCATCCCCAAAGCAGCGGTAGTTTTACCTTTACCGTTGCCTGTATTGACCACAATCAAGCCTTTTTCCAGCGATCGCTCAGCTAGGCGCTGTTCTTGCACTTCCTTGCGTCGCTGCATTTTCTGCCGATACTGCTCATCCGTCAGGCCCGCTGCTTCAGAGGGGGCTGAGTCTGTAGCTGCTGAGGTGTCAAGATTTGAATTCATTGAACTAGTTATCCGAAAGGCTCTGTAGCGATCTTAAAGTCTAAGTCGAAGCTCGGTGGAACAGATGCTAATTCAGAGAACTTAATCGAAATCCCCCAAGTAGCCATCCCAAGGCTGATCTTCTGAGTCTTCTGCCAAAGCTGCCATATCGCCGTTGTAGTGAGCGTTAATCGACCTTGCTTTTTGTTGCAGTCGCTCTGGGACATAACGCAAATCTACAGGTAAGCCATGAGCTACCAGGAACTCAGCTAATTGCTCAGGATGCAGGTAAACGCCCTCGTTATGTAGCCGCTTTAGCATGTTGCTGAAGCCATACCAATGCTGCCGAGATGGCGCATGAGAAGTGGCGTGCTGCAATGTAGAAGGCAAGGCTGGAGGTGTAGGCATGGCATGACCTCAGAAACGGGCTGAGCAGTTAAATATGCCGGATTAGCTTTTTAATGAAGTTTTTTATGGCGTCGTCTCCAGTTTATCTTGTTTCTTCGCCTACATAGCTTGACTAAAATAGAGCAGATATTGTAATGCTCAAGACGAAAAACCGCAAAGGAACGCCCTTAGGAGCGGCATACTTACCCAAGCGGTAGAGAAAGCCGTAAGAACCCTTACTTTGGGGAGGTTTGCTTAGAGAATACCAGCAATTTCCGTACCTTTATTGAACTGATCTCAAACGTGGGTGTTAAACTGTAGCAGTTGGTGTTTGAGGTCGCGTATAAAGCCTTGAAACTCCTTTCCTTGGTCGGGTACCCGTGGAGACCACTTTGGTACCTGGAAATGAAATTGAAACGGAAACGGCAGTGCGATCCCGCACTATCTTGGGCTGACCGTTGTGAAGCACCCAGTATGAGCTGATCGGCCTGTAACTACCAGGTTCGCGATTGCTAGCAGATACTCTTGCTGATTCAGAGGATAAGCAACCCTATCTCTAGAAATAGTGGCGAACTGGGTCGATCGTGCTCCTTAGGTGGAGTTTTTTTGAATTGAATAGCTGGATTAATGGTTCTGATGTTTTTCAGATTTATCAGAGCTTTTAGTCAAGGGATATTGATCTGTACGATGTCCTTTCTCATCTAGCCTGGGGAATTCTGTGCCTAGGTTTGACTGATGCAGCAAACATAAGTTTTGAGTCTGTAGAGTTCTGCCACTACTGGGCAGAGCGACAGAATCGAATCTCTTGGCTGCTTGGGTACCTACTCACCTAAGCTACGCCAATTTCGTTGACCTAATCGGATCACATGACTTTGAAAGTTTCTTTCAAGGTTGCAGATAAGAAAACCTAGTAGCGTTTGAGTTGATTGAACTGGGCTTCCTAGCTCGTTTATCAATCGCGATCGCATTAGGTAGCTGCGTGTCCATTTCCCCTCTTCTTTATGCTTTTTGTTCTTTTTGGAGCGTACAAATGTCGAAATTGCTCAGCCACAAAATCGCACCCGCCCCCATGCCTGCTGAAATCAGCGTCGTTGATTTAATCGACGGCTATTTCACCGCTTACAACTCCGCTCGCCTGCGCGAGATTTGTCACTTACTGAGCCAAGAAGTGATGCAGGAGGGCGTAACCGTTGGGGTGAGTTTGTCTGGCGCAATGACTCCAGCAGGCTTTGGAGTTTCAGTCCTAGCTCCCCTGATTCGGAATGGTTTTATTGACTGGATGATCAGCACAGGCGCTAACCTCTACCATGACATGCACTATGGTTTGGGGTTGAGCCTCTATTCCAGCAATCCCTTTTTGGATGATGTGAAGCTGCGTCAGGAAGGCCGCATCCGGATTTACGATATTGTCTTTCACTATGATGTACTGCTGGAAACCGATGCCTTCATCCGCGAGATTTTGCGGGCTGAACCGTTCCAGAAGCGCATGGGTACAGCAGAATTTCACCATTTGCTCGGCAAGTATGTCCGAGAAGTGGAGAAGCAACTCGGTGTGCAGAATTCTTGCCTGTTGGCAACAGCCTATGAATGCGGCGTTCCTATCTACACGTCTTCTCCCGGAGACAGCTCGATTGGCATGAACGTAGCAGCGCTGGCGCTGGAAGGCTCCGAGTTGGTGATTGATCCTTCGTTGGATGTGAATGAAACCGCAGCGATCGCTTATGCAGCAAGGGAGTCTGGTGTCGCTGGTGAAGAAGGCAAGAGTGCAGCGGTGATCATCGGCGGTGGCAGTCCTAAGAATTTCCTTTTGCAGACGCAACCCCAACTCCACGAAGTGTTGGGTCTGGAGGAACGGGGTCACGACTACTTCATCCAAATCACCGATGCTCGCCCAGATACAGGTGGTCTCTCTGGCGCAACACCCAGCGAAGCTGTGAGTTGGGGCAAGGTTGACCCGGATGAACTGCCTAGCACGATTGTTTGCTACACCGACAGCACGATCGCCCTACCGATCATGACGGCTTATGTGATTAACCAATGTGCGCCTCGCTCACTCAAGCGACTCTACGATCGCCGGGAAGAAATGCTGACGAAACTGAAGGCTGACTACCTAGCAGCAAAAGCGGAATCGGCAACGGAGCGATCGCTAGTCGCTGTGGCTGAGACTATCAAGAGCGAAGCAGCCAAGCGCGAACCTGTGGCAACTTATCCCTGCGGCACTCCGATTCGCAAATAAACGTCACTTCTGAGTGAACGTCTTCACTCAAATTAGCTCCCCCTGACTTCGGTGAGGGGGATTTTTGTTGTCAGGGAAAAAGAGCGATCGCCAACTTCGAAAAACTTTGATCAAAATTTCGTAAATTATCCCTTCTAAATAGAACCAGAAACCGCTAATCTCTCTAGGTTGAATCAGCGCAGTGCACTGGCTGATCAGTAACAAACCTATTGAACTTCGTACCCTTCCTCAACCTGTGCGTAGTAATTTTGATGAACTGAATTCTCACTCCTTGGACCAGCAGGACAGAGGATTGAGCCGCGTTGCCAAACGTCTAGCCCAAAGTCTAGAAAGAGATGCCTTAGTCCAAAAAATAACCGATGAGCTAAGGCAGATGCTCCAAGCTGATCGCGTGGTCTTGTATTACTTTTATCAACGCTGGAAAGGCCAAGTTACCTTCGAGTCCTTGAGCGCTGAGCAGTTGTCGATTTTGGGATCAACTGGCGCTGATGATTGCTTCAACGACGAGTATGCAGCTTTGTACTTAGATGGACGGGTTCGAGCGATCGCAGACACCGAAACAGAGCCGATTCAAGAGTGCCACCGGGATTTTCTGCGGAGTCTGCCAGTGCGGGCGAATTTAGTGGTGCCTGTCCTCACGAACAAAAGATTATGGGGCTTACTAATTGCCCATCATTGCCAATCTCCTCACGACTGGTCTGCTGAAGCAATTAAACGGATGCAGCAAAGTGCGACTCGGCTAGCCACTGCTCCAGCTATTCGAGGCACCTGAATTCTAGAAGGGCAGGGTATAGCGATCGCTACTTTAACTCCAGGTCAGCGATGCTATATCCCTAGTTACGTTGCTTAAACAAAATCAAAGTATTGTTCTGCCTAACTGACCCAAGAACGAAGTATCGTTTTTGGAGGGGCCGTCCTGGTGATAGAAAGAGCTATGTCAGAATCCACGATTGAATCCATTCTTCAAGAAAAGCGCTTATTTCAGCCTGCGGCTGAGTTCTCTCAAAAAGCTCAGATCAAGACTCTGGAAGAGTACCAGCAACTCTACGATCGCGCCAAAGCTGACCCAGAAAAGTTTTGGGCTGAGCTAGCCGAGCAGGAATTGCACTGGTTTCAGAAGTGGGATCAAGTGCTGGATTGGCAGCCTCCCTTCGCCAAGTGGTTTGTGGGTGGCAAGATCAACATCTCTTACAACTGCCTCGATCGCCATTTGACGACTTGGCGACGCAACAAAGCCGCGTTGATTTGGGAAGGAGAACCGGGAGATTCGCGGACACTTACCTATGCCCAACTGCATCGCGAGGTGTGCCAGTTCGCCAATGCCCTGAAGTATTTAGGGGTGGAGAAGGGCGATCGCGTGGGCATCTACATGCCGATGATCCCGGAAGCGGCGATTGCAATGTTGGCTTGTGCGCGGATTGGGGCGGCTCACACAGTTGTGTTTGGTGGCTTTAGTGCCGAGGCGTTGCGCGATCGCTTGGTCGATGGTCAAGTCAAGGTTGTAGTCACAGCCGATGGCGGTTGGCGTAAAGACGCGATCGTGCCCTTAAAAACGCAAGTGGATAAAGCGTTAGCCGATGGCGCGGCTCCTAGTGTTGAGAATGTGCTAGTGGTACGCCGAACTGGACAGGACATCCCCATGCAACTCGGCGGTCGGGATCATTGGTGGCACGAGTTGCAGTCGCAAATGTCAGCCGATTGCCCGGCTGAACCGATGGATAGCGAAGATTTGCTGTTCGTTCTTTACACCTCAGGCAGTACAGGCAAACCGAAGGGCGTGGTGCACACCACAGGCGGCTACAACCTCTACACCCACATGACAACCAAGTGGATCTTTGATCTGCAAGACACAGATGTGTATTGGTGTACCGCTGACGTGGGCTGGATTACGGGACACAGCTATATTGTCTACGGCCCGCTTTCCAACGGTGCGACCACACTAATGTACGAAGGGGCACCCCGCGCCTCGAATCCTGGCTGCTTCTGGGATGTGATTCAAAAGCATGGGGTCAACGTCTTTTACACCGCCCCCACCGCGATTCGCGCCTTTATCAAGATGGGTGAAGACTTGCCGAAAGCGCGAGATCTCTCCTCTTTACGCTTGTTGGGCACTGTGGGAGAACCCATCAATCCCGAAGCTTGGATGTGGTACCACCGCGTGATTGGCGGTGAGCGTTGCCCAATTGTGGATACTTGGTGGCAAACCGAAACTGGAGGCATTATGATTACGCCTCTACCGGGTGCGATCGCTACCAAACCAGGTTCTGCGACCCTTCCCTTTCCTGGCATCTTGGCTGATGTGGTGAACCTAGAAGGCGAATCCGTTGGCACCAACCAAGGCGGCTACTTGGCCGTACGGCATCCTTGGCCCGGAATGATGCGAACGGTGTATGGCGATCCCGATCGCTTCCGCAAGACCTACTGGGAGCACATTCCACCCAAAGATGGCAAATACATCTACTTTGCAGGCGATGGCGCACGACGCGATGAAGATGGCTACTACTGGGTGATGGGCCGTGTCGATGACGTAATCAACGTAGCGGGACACCGTCTAGGCACAATGGAAATTGAATCGGCCTTGGTGTCTCACCCTGCCGTAGCTGAGGCTGCCGTGGTGGGTAAACCCGATGAGGTCAAAGGGCAAGATATTGTGGCTTTCGTCACTCTAGAGGGGGGCCACACGGGCAGTGATGCTCTGAAAGCAGAACTAAAGCAACACGTGGGCCAAGAAATCGGCGCGATCGCACGTCCCGGAGATATTCGATTTGCCGATGCCCTCCCCAAGACGCGATCGGGCAAAATTATGCGCCGATTGCTGCGAGATCTCGCCAGTGGCAATGCCGTGTCCGGAGATACTTCCACCCTAGAAGATCGTAATGTCCTAGAAGCCCTACGTGACGAAGGTTAACAAGGTAGACCTCTCCCCAACCCCTCTCCGACACAGAGAGGGACTTTGAATCTAGCTCCCCTTCCCTGCTAGGGAAGGGGCTGGGGGTTAG
>NZ_JACJPK010000016.1:0-5538 GCF_014696035.1 Trichocoleus sp. FACHB-262
GAAGGGCTTTAATGCCCTCGTCTTCAATCCTAACCCATCTTTTATGGGATTGCATCAGGATATCACTGGATTGCTTATATGACGCAACTTTCAGCGATCTTTGAAGATTTGACGAAGCGACCTCCTGACCCAGGAGTGGTTGTTCCGTTCGGTTGTTAACCTCGGTGACTCTGGTTCCTTTGATCCCCTACAAATCAAAGGAACTTTCAAGTGCCACAACTTCCCCTATTTGGAGCTTCTGAGGAGCTACGACAGTCCCAGCTCCCATCCAATCCAAAATCTAGTTCAAAGCAATCCCAGGCTCCCCAACCTCAAGCCCAACGGATTGCATCGTACGTTATCCATCAAGTTGCTATTCAGCCTGAGCCAGAAACAGCAAACTCAGTAACCTCCTCAGCCTTTGATGGGAGTTGCCTAAAATACCGAAAACTCCCCGGCATTCCTGTTCTGGCTGTTTATCTTGGCTCTGCCCTCAAGAGATGGGGTGTTGCTTCAATCCGGTTCACAGCTCTCTCCCCTCAAAACCAAGGGGGTGGGCAATGAAGGGCTCTCGGATTTTAGGTTTTGACCGAAAGGGTCGATCGCTGCGGGCAAACGTTCTATGAGCTATATTCTTCTTACAAAAAATATAGTTCATGCATAGCAGGCTGGACAGCAGTTTATAAGCTGACTAGTTCCATCCTTTGGTTTCTCCTTCGGTCAAGGGGCGTTCCAGTTTTAGGTACTCGCTCTGTGCTGCTTGTAAAAGATGTTGCATTTGTACAGGTGCATCTGCTTCTGCTGCTAGAAATGCAGCATTTAAGGCGATATTGCGGATATTGCCTCCTGGCACATTAAGCTTGGCTAACTTCTGGTAGGACAGGTTCTCGGTTGGGGTGTCCTTTGGAAAGACTCGGTGCCAAATCTCTGCTCGCTGCAGGGCGTCCGGAAAGGGGAATTGCACTACAAAACGTAAGCGTCGTAAAAAGGCTTGATCCAAAGAGTTTTTGAGGTTGGTGGTTAAGATGGCGAGTCCTCGGTAAGCTTCCATCCGCTGAAGCAGATAAGCCACTTCCATATTGGCATAGCGGTCGTGGGAATCTTTAACGTCGCTACGTTTACCAAATAAGGCATCAGCTTCATCAAACAACAAGATGGCACCTCCTTGTTCGGCAGCATCAAAAATGCGGCGGAGGTTCTTTTCGGTTTCACCAATATACTTACTGACGACTGAACTGAGATCGATGCGGTAGAGATCTAAATTTAGTTGGTTGGCTACTACTTCTGCAGCTAATGTCTTGCCAGTTCCACTCGCCCCTGCAAACAAGGCACTGATGCCAAGACCTCGTTGCCCTTTATTAGCAAATCCCCACTGTTCGTATACTTTAGCTCGTTGTCTGACCTGAGCAATGATGGTCTTTAAAGTATGTTTTTCCTTGTCAGGAAGCACCAAATCTTGCCAGCACACTTGAGTCCGGATAGGTTGAGCGAGCTCTTCCAAGAGGGGTCGGGCATAGTTGAGGCAATTGCTCCAAAAGCGCTCAGAAAAGCGATCGCCCGTCTCCTCAGACTGCCCTGATAGGACCTGGGTACAAATAGTTCGGATCGCTAAAGGGGATAAGCTAAAGTGACTAGCTAACTTATTAACCAGAGGGATGAGAATTTCTGGTTGGATGGCTGCTGTATGGTCCGGTAACTGATTTAGCATTTGTACCCACAGTTGCCTCTGTTCCGAAGCTGTAGGTTGAGTGATCTCAAAGTAGAAAATAGGTCGTTGCCGTATCGGACGGCGCTCCCGGCTAAAAATAATTAGCGGTTGTTGGCAAGTTTCCATCACTCGCGCCATCGCGTTGCTCTGAGCTGGGATGGCACTACTGCTTTCTGTGACCTCGGGTGCACCATCATAATTGAGTAACAACAGGCTCCCCCGCAAAATTGCTTCTCGTTCCCACAGGGTTTGGATGAGGTGCAGTTGATGAAGATCGGTGGGTAGAACATCAGCGGTCAAACTGAGTAGCTTCCAACCTAGAGTCTGACATACTGCGGTGATGATGGCTTGTTTTGTCGCTGTGTCATAACCACACAGCTGGATCAGGGGAGGAGTCGTTGCTTGTTGCAGGAGAGTGACTATTTCCGTCACCAGGGTTTGCTGTGAGGGTGGTAAAGTTAGGACCAATTCTGTGGGCAATACGGTCACTAAGCCAATGAGTTGAGGGTCTAGCTGCGTATTTCCCAAGAGAAAATGTAAGATACGTTCATTAATCCGCAAGGGACTGTTGAGCAGGGTTGTTGCCCCACCCAGTTCAATCAACTGCCAGCGACGTAAGGGAGACTCGGCAGTAAAGGCACTCCAATGCGCCTGTGGCAGATGACTCAAAGCCAAACCAAAGGTAGGGCTAACAGTCTGGGAACTATTGGCATTAGCAACGATGAGAGCTGCCAGTTGAGGATACAATTCCATACCCACACCTAACAGTAGAATGGCTCGCTCAAACCGAGAGAGACCAAACAGCTGGCTCAGTTGGTCGATCGCAGCAGGCGGATAGATAGGTTCTGGTGCAGCGAGGGTAGAGCCATCGGGCTGGAGATAAGACGCAGTCTGAGCGATCGCCGCCATCAAATATCGGTGATTCTGTTCCATCCAGTTGGCTGTATCCGGAGAAACAGTTAAATTAACCATCTAACTGTTCTCCTGTTTGGACTAAAGCCTTAAGATAGTTATGAGCGTCTGGAGGAGACAAAAGCACAACTTCTCCTAGATGCAGGAGTTCGTATTGATCTCCGTGATAACCATGCCCGATCAGCAAGCCTAGAGCGATCGCTCGGTTACCTAACTCATTTAACTGGTTATAGTCAAAAGAGTCAGCTTTCGGTTCTAACCACGGATCAAAGGAGGTAGAGTCTGTCATGTTAACTTAGCGAATTGTAAGCTTAGGGCCGATGTACCATTCATAAGTCTCACTTTGTGGATTGTCATCAACCTGTAACTGACTCTCTGCACCATCTACCATCAAACGTACGAGATACTCACCTGGTTTTAGATTTTGCAAGGGAATCATGATTGAGGTGTCATCACGTTGCCTCACCGATGCATCAAATAGATAAGAACTTGGCTCGCTCGTCCCCCACTCATTCAAGACTGCAACCACTCGTTGTTTAGCGCCAATCGTCAAGTTAGTCTGCACTTGCAGTTGGCCTGATCGACCATCATCCTCTTCTCCCTCTAGTGTCAATAGTATGAGGTTGAGGAGGCGCGGTCGGAGGACAAAGGGAGCCGCATTTGATTCCTTACCTCGTTGGGTGGTTAAATGACGAGATTCGGGAAGATGGATTACTTGCAAGCTCTGAATTCCCGCTCGCAATGCAGAATGTGGCACCAGAGAAAGCGGCAGGACAATCTCCGTAGCACTCACAGTTGTTGGAGTCACATCCACATTACCCAGGCGAACTTGGGTGGCCCAATCCCCCTTTAACTGTTTGCCGGTAATGACTAAAGTACTATCCATTAGAATGGCAGTGGCAGCTCCACCCTGGGCTATTACTTGATCGATGTGGGGTTGATTGAAGAAAGGAGCTAGCCCATTAATGCGGCGATCGCGAATCGGTAAGTTGCGGGTCGGTGCTTCTTCTCCTTCCACCAGCACCACTAACACCTTGTATCCCACTGAGAGAGAATAAGGGGTTTGAAAAAAAACTGACCAAGCTTTTGATAAGTCTTCCAAGTTCAAATCTAACGGAACAATACTGATCTGCTGCACCTGATCCGCTAGATTAGATGCACTTAAAAAAGGTAAGGTTGAGTCCCGACAGGCTGCTTGGATCATATCTTGATTGATCACCCGTTTATCATTCAGGGTGCACATCACACTACCTAGTAGCCGCTGTGGCTCCAGTTCCGTTTCATTACCATAGAAAGTGAACATATAGTACAAATCCAGAGCTGTTTGTCGTTTTGTAGGCAGTCCTTTAGAGCGAAAAGGAGTAGCATCCATGTTGTTCAGGGCTGGATTTGTAATGACCTGATAGAGAAACAGATTAATACCAGTTTCTGGAGTACCCGTGCCAATGTCGCTAGGGCGAACCGTCGTCACCCGTGCTCCCTCTACATCGCTTTGCACAGCTGCTTGCAAAGTCCGTTGCAGAGTGGCGGTTACTGTCGCTACAGACAAATAGTTACTCATTGAATATCAATTGGGTCAATTTGTAGTTGCTAAGTAGATACCAATCCAAGTTTGAGAGCTTGTAAGGCAGCTTGAGTTCGGCTGGTGACGTTTAACTTTTCAAAAATGGTAGTCAGATAAGCTTTGACCGTGCCTACTGTAATATAGAGTTCCTGGGAAATAATCTCATTGGAAGCTCCTTGAACCAACCAGTACAAAACCTCTCGTTCTCGATGTGTGAGATGAATGTTAGGACTGCTTGACATCGACTGCCCTTGAGAAAAGTGAAACAGTTGAAAAAATCGAGTTGCTACTTCTGGAGGAAGGTAAATCTGATTTTGCATGACCACTTGAATCGCTTCAATCAACTGCAAAGAAAGATGATGTTTAAATACATACCCTTTCGCCCCAGCTTGCATGGCTTTGAAAACCCATTCTTCTTCTTCATGCCCCGATAAGACCAACACTTTGCTAGTTTTCGCATTGGTACTTAAAACATGTAAAAGTTCTACACCGCTTTCCTGATTCAGCTCCATATCTAACAAAATCAGCATAGGAGATTGCTGGAGGGCTAGGCTGCTTGCTTGTTGCACTGAGGCAGCCTGCCCTATTACCTGGAATTGGATAGCGTTCGTGGCACTGTGAAACTCTAATAAACTCTTTAAACCTTGGCGAAAGGCAGGGCAGTCATCAACTAACAAAATAGAAATGGGATTGTTAAGTGGAGAGGCTGTTGGCGGGAAGGTGTGCATGATAAAAACTCATTTAAATCAAGTTAAAGTGATCAGGCCGTCCGAGGTAGAACGATACAAAACTGAGCTCCCCGCTCTGACAAATTTTCAGCCCATAAGCTGCCTTTGTGTTTCAAAACGATTTGTTTAGCGATCGCGAGCCCTAATCCAGTCCCGCCGGGACGGCGAGAGTAAAAGGGGGTTCCCCACAATCGCAAGTCTTCTGGAGACAATCCAGGCCCTTCGTCTCTAATGCGAATCAGCACTTCTGTTTGGAAGCTTTGCCATTCGCAAGTGATCCGCCCCCCTATAGGACTAAAGGCGATCGCGTTACTCAGCAGATTTTGCAGCACTTGCTTGATCTCCCAGCGATCGCCCCAAAGCTCTAGAGATGGACCATCATAGCCCAACCGTAGTTGTTTTTCTTGCAACCAAGGCTGCATCGCTTGATTGCATTGCTCGAACAATTGATGTAGGTCATAACTACCGAACCGCTGATCCGGCGCTGCATCCACTTCAGTCAAGTAATTCAGACTAGTGTGCATTTCTTCCGTCGTGTGGCGCAGATTTTTTAGCCATTCCTGCGATCGACTATCCCTGGTTGCAGCTGTCAATAAATCTATATAGAGCAACATTAAGGCTAGAGGGGTACGCAACTGATGTCGAGT